>NZ_JAHREU010000004.1:72070-134457 GCF_020883145.1 Microcoleus sp. CAWBG27 | reverse complement strand
CGGGTTGATAAAATCCGGCGGTTGAAACCGCGTCTACACAGACAAAACCCGCCTTCGCGGGTTGATAAAATCCGGCGGTTGAAACCGCGTCTACACAGACAAAACCCGCCTTCGCGGGTTGATAAAACCCGGCGGTTGAAACCGCGTCTACACAGACAAAACCCGCCTTCGCGGGTTGATAAAATCCGGCGGTTGAAACCGCGTCTACACAGACAAAACCCGCCTTCGCGGGTTGATAAAATCCGGCGGTTGAAACCGCGTCTACACAGACAAAACCCGCCTTCGCGGGTTGAATTTCATTTCTTCCGTCCGCGGAGGCGGACATCGTTTGTGTAGCCGCGATTTCCAATCGCCGGGGTCTCAATCGTCACCGTAATTTCTAATCGCCTATTCTACTTTTCCTGACACCAACGGTTCCAATAAATTGCGTTCTTCAATGGGAAGTTCTAGCAAAACTCGTCTGTCGCCCTTGGTTTGCTTATAGCGGACAGCGGCATTCAGCAGGCGCATGGGAATTTGGAATTGTTCGTAGTTGCTGGTTGTTTCTTGCCACAATTCTAACCAAGTGCGTGCGGCTTTGTCGCTGACCATTTCTGACATTAGCGCGGGGATATTTCGCACGATTCCCTGTCCTAAGATTGAGAGATATTTGTGTTTTTCGTAAACTGCAATTAGGCTGGTTATGCGAGTTTGAGATATCGGATCGTGCGTGTTCGCAAACAAGTTGCGGATAATTAACTCAGGATCATCTGGGCTAGCTTCGTCCTCTGATTCAATGCGTTGGAATGCGTCGTCTAAGGCGGTGATGCCTTCATCCCAGCGATTTAATCTGAGAATGGCAATGGCGCGATTGAAGAAGACAGGTGAATCTTGATCGCCAAGTTCGATCGCTTTGTCACAAGAGATTAAAGCTTCTTCATAAGATGCTAAAGCTTCATCATAGCGCTTGAGGTTATTGAGTACATCACCTCGAATAAGCCAAGCCCACGAAGAAAAAGAATTGGAGTTAATTTCAATGGCTTTATCAAAGGATTCTAAAGCTTGATCATAACGTTTGAGGTTGTTGAATACATAGCCTCGGCTACGCCAAGCCCACTCATAATTGGTATCAAGTTCGATCGCAATATCGTAAGATTCTAAGGCTTCTTCATAGTGTTTGAGGTTGTAGAGTACATAGCCTCGCATAACCCAAGTTTCCGGATAGTTGGCATCAAGTTCGAGCGCTCTATCAAAAGACGCTAAGGCTTCATCATAGCGTTTGAGGTTATTGAGTACATCACCTCGCCTACGCCAAGCCCAGCGATAATTAGTATCAAGTTCGAGCGCTCGATCGTAAGATACTAAAGCTTCATCATAGCGTTTGAGGTAGTTGAGTACCTGGCCTCTTTCACCCCAAACCCACTGATAATTTGAGTAAATTTCGATCGCCCGATCAAAGGATTCTAAAGCTTCATCATAGCGTTTGAGGTTGTTAAGTATATCGCCTCGATTAGCCCAAGCCCACGGATCGTTAGCATCAAGTTCGATCGCCCTATCAAAGGATAGTAAAGCTTCATCGTAGCGTTTGAGCCTTTCGAGTAAAGAACCTCGACCAAACCAAGCTAACTGATCATTGGCGTCAAGTTCGATCGCCCGATCGTGAGAAGCTAAAGTTTCTTCATAGCGTTTGAGGTTTTTGAGTACATCGTCTTGTAAAAGCCAAGCAAGTTGATCGTTGAAATCAAGTGCGATCGCTTTCTGGCCGGATACTAAAGCTTCTTCGTAGCGTTTGAGGTTTTTGAGTACAACAAATCGATTAGCCCAAGCCCACTGGTAATTAGCATTAAGTTCGATCGCCCTATCTAAGGATACTAAAGCTTCATCATAGCGTTTGAGGTTGTTGAGTATTTGACCTCTTTCACCCCAAGCCCATTGATAATTGGCATCAAGTTCGATCGCCCTATCTAAGGATACTAAGGCTTCTTCATAGCGCTTGAGGTTGTTGAGTATTTGGCCTCTTTCACCCCAAGCCCATTGATAATTGGCATCAAGTTCGATCGCCCTATCTAAGGATACTAAAGCTTCTTCATAGCATTTGAGGTTTCCGAGTACATCGCCTCGATTAGCCCAAGCCCTCGCATAATTGAAGTCAATTTCAATAGCTTTATCTAAACATTCCAAAGCTTCATCGTACCGTTCCAGCCTATTTAAACAACGTCCCTTTTCCGACCAATCCTTTGCCTCACCGCGACTTATTACCAATTTTTCCGCATATGCTAAAGCCGAAACATCATCTTTCTGTTTGTGACAATATTCAATTTCATCAAAATAAGCCTTCAGAAGCGGGTCTTCCTCATTTCTCTCAATAGCCTCCAGCGCCCCCATATAATATTCTCGTTGCATTACATCATCAAGCGGAAGCGGTTCCAAATTTTTCCGATACTCAAAATGACTTTCCTTATCAGGAAAATTATCATCCCCAATCCCTAATCCCAATCGCTGCTGCAACTCTGGCCGCGTATACCAAACCCGCAAAAAATCCACAAACAATCTAATCGGTTCATTGCGCTGCTTCTTCACTTCCAAACAAAAACGCATCAGCGGTTCCCGCAATTCGTACCAAGATTCCCGCCCGATTTCTTCACTTTTCACATAACCCTTTTGCCGCAAATCTTTCAGTTGACTTGATGCAGTTTGATGAGAGATAAAACAGCGCTTCGCAATTTCTTTAACCGGGGCAGCGCGGCGCAAATCAGCCAAAAAATCCACAATCTTGCGCTGCTGATTTGAGATATATTTCATCCGATCCTGGTAATACGGCGTTAAATCGTCCAGCATCGCCATAAATGCTTCCACCAGTCCATTGAGAGATTCGCGGTTCACCAAAAAATCGGAGAAAACCATATAGATGCGGGGACTACCGCCAGACAGGAAATGCACCACTTTAATCCGATTTCGCCCCGTTGAATTTTGAATAAAATCTGCTAATTCTGTCTTACCTTCCAAGCTAGCAATCTGCTTTAATAAAGCTACAGCATCATCGAGTTGCAATTCATTTAAATTATGATTGTAAAAGAAACCGTAAAAAGGCTTGTCGCGGTTTTCTATGCCATCAAACAAACTTTGTGAAGTTGCTAAAATAGTCAAAAATCCATAATTTTGAATGTAAGCCCGAAACTGCTTTTGTCCGATATCGCCCAACCCGCCAAACACATCATCCAAATTTTCGACAATTAACAGCAAAACGCGCTTGCCAATAAAATCTCTCAACAATTGTGCCGCCACAGATTCCGCATCCTCCGGCGACAAGTCGTAAAGCTTTTCGACAGCATCGTATAACTGGGTTTGATATTGATCGGGATATTCTTTACCAATGGCGCGCAAGATTGCAATCAATAAATCCAAGAATGATGCTATCCCATATTCTTCTTCTCGCAGCCATGCAATTAAAAGTCTATCCTGCAAATCCTCCATCTTCGCAATGCGGTGATAAATCAGTGAAACCAAGTGAGTTTTGCCAATGCCGCGCGGCCCGATTAGCAGTTGATAATGTCTGTTGTCTGTGGTGGCGCTATCTCGGATTTTGTCTACTAAATAGTTGGCGAGTTGGTGGCGCTGTACGAGGATGGCTTCGAGGGTTTCAGGGGCCATCAAGCTAGGGGTGAATCGGGAGATTAATGTGTTTTTCATAATATATATATGGATATGGATATGGTTTTTTTTAATTTGTTTAACTGATTCCTAGGCTCTCTCTGCCTGGGAACCCATGTCTAGAGGCTCTGCCTCGTCGATTGCAGAGGAAAACACGAGGCAGAGTCCCCGGATCTGCGTTTTGCGGTAGAGCCTGGTAACGAGAAAATCCTTGTTAGACAAGGCTTAAAGCGTTTATATGTCTAATTTACCATAGGTCTTAAAAATATACGATGTTTTTATTGTATATTTTTGAAAGCAGTGTTAGACTCACCTTAACAAGCAAACAAGCGCCCCTAGCTGTTACTAGAGACGCTTTCGATCGCTTGCTTTTTTCAGAGCGACTGGCTGCCACCAGAAACGCTCGTCAAGTTCTCATTTTTATGGTCTTTGTACAGACCAAGGAGTTTATATGTCCGATTTTAGCACAAACAAAGTCATTCTGGTTTCTACGGCGACAACTGATGCGACGAAACCGCCTGAAACAGAAGGTTTCATGCCCTTACTAATGTACGGAGGAGTTGCAGTAGCCGTGATTTTTGCGATGGCTTACTTTTCCCAAACTTTGCTCAGCTCAATTACTCAGTTGACCAAAACCCTCAACAAAAAACACAAATAATCCCTAGTTACCCGACTCTGCCTCCCTTGTCTCTGATTCACGGGAGGTAAAGCAGATCGATTTAACTGGTTTCCAGGCTCTGTCTGGGAACCAATATCCAGAGACTCTGCCTACCTTGTCTCTGATTCGCGCGAGGCAGAGCCTCCGGATCTACCTCCCCAGGCAGAGCCGGAGAATGAGAAAAAAGGATATAAAAATCTGCAAAATCTTCTTGACGTTTTGTTACAATACGCAAAACTTGATATTTTAAACCATACTGAATGACCTTCTTCAACCCCTGTGAACCTCTAATCCGCTCCAAACAAGAACATCTCGACGTACAAGACCTCGCAGGCCTGTTACGCCTCCGCTGGCAAGTCGGAAATATTACTCTTTTCTCGGGATTTTATACCCGCATTGACCAAACTTTTCTGCTTTGGGCTTTGGTGACGGCGGGGATTTTTTTCACGGCTCAGTTTGTCCCGCTTAGTTGGAGCTTTCAGGCGATTCTGTGGTCAACTGTGACTCTAATTGGCACTGCGATCATGGCTGTTTTGACTTTGTTTTGGGTAAGAGTCGAGCGGGTTAGCTGGATTCTTTACTCTTGGGCGATTTTGATGATTTCTGGTTTGGTTCTGACGGATTGCAGTATTTTTGCGGGTTGGGGATTTTGGTTGCTGCACCTCTGCGACTTGTGGTTGGGCTTAAGTGCGATCGGCTATTTTTGTACTGGACTCGGTTTGCGATCGCGCACTTTTATCCTGATTGGGCTAACTCATTTATTTAGCATACCTCTATTAACCTTCGTTGCCCCTTGGCAATATCTAACCACAGGCATAATTATGGCGGGTTGTTTGCTGTTACTCTCAGAGTTGCAGTGGGATATGCGATCGCCGATCGACAATACGTTGCTGTGCGAAGAACAGAAAGAGTTCAACCGAATTCAACAACAACGGCGGCAGTTCGGCGCCAATGCAGCCAAATAACTCAAAAATCTTAACAGTCCGCAATCTTATAATTCGCTGAAAACTCACTTAAGCTGCGATCCCCGAACCTAAGTCTGAGGGAGGATTCCAAAAGTGCGATCGATCTCTTAATCAAAACAAAAACAGCATCTTTTAGATCGAAAAAGTGTAAAGAATTCTGTACAACAGGTCACAATTTAGAGAAATCGCAGAGAATAGAAATATACAGCATAAATAAAAAATCAACCTTACCCAGAACAGGAGTTTTGTTATTTTACCTGTGAATCGCCAACCTAAGGAGAACGGTGTCCGGGAGGCGACTGGCGAAAAATGCTGTACTTACCACGATAAAAGTTAATTCTGGTTGACAGTAGTTGTCAAAACCAAAAAGTGGTGCAGGGTTTTTACCGTTTCCCCTGCTTTGCAGTCTCTGAGGAGAGGCTAAACCCTCTACTAGAACAGCCTGAGGAGATTGGCACACAATTTGACAGGTGGTCAGGCGGATGTTTGAGTCACCTTGTTTAATAAAATTGAGGAAATGCTCGCTTAGCAGCATTGCAGGACTTAGGATTAAATAAGTCCTGCTTTATCATAGGTTCGTAGTAAGGACTTTAGTCCTCCCTCTTGAATTTAGAAAGAAAGGACTGAAGTCCTTACTACAAACTTGTAGGTTATGTTTTACTCGCTACGTGTCTTGTCGCAAAATCTCTCGCACTTCCATTAAAATCTGTCCCAACATATTTTTGCCACTGCCATCTTTCCCACAACCCCAATAGTAATCTCCGGGTGCATTTTCGACTATTTCTTCATCTGCGGTAGCGAGTAAAATTTCGCGGATATCGGCATGAGTTTCAAATTTGCGTAATACGCATTTTCGCATGATATCATCTTTGACTTGTTCCCAATCTTGGCGCAGGGGACGAGAGCGTTCGCGCCCCATTTTTGCTGCATCTTTCGGTGTTTTTGCTTGGCGAATTTGCTTGCAGTGTTCCGTTTCGGGAAACTTTTGTGCTTGAAAATAATGTTCGGTAGTCGGCCAGTATTCTCCGTCTAACTCGAATCCGTGACGAGAGAAATTAGAGAAACTGCCGTATTCGCCGAGAGTGCTGTAAAAGTAGATAGTCATATTATATCAGTTGACAGTTGACAGTTTGACTGTTTCTGGTGAGGGGTTTGGGGATATATTCACGAGCTGAATTATGTCAATACCAATGTGGTGTTTGCTATAAGTTCGATGAATTACGGATCCATTCTATTCGGGCATTGGGCATTGGGTATTGGTTATTATAACGAACAACTCACAACCAGCAAATAACAACCAACTAAAAACTTTCGTTCCTTCCTTTAGTGGCAGTCAATTTTACGTCTCTTTCATCCACTATTTTGAACTGCAAATCAATATCTTCGAGATAGGAACCGATGTAAGATAGCAGCGCATAGATGAATACAATTACCCCCACCATTTCCAAAATTTCCTCAACCGAAGCCAGCAAACCGTAGATTAAAGTTCGCTGACCTACCGCATCTGCATAATAACCGCAAACCATTTCCATGCCAAGCGCTCCACCTACATATATACTACCTGCCAGTAGAAATAAATCCCTGGTTTTTCGGGGTAAGTGCCAGAGAAACTTGAGATAAGTCAGTCCAGTAACCGCAACAAAAATCGCCCCCGGAATTACCCAAATGAAGTAAAAAAATCCTCCTAAATTCAGTGACTCTCGCAAGTCGTTAATAATTAATATTTCATGCAGGCTCAAGATTTCATCTAAAGAGAAGAATACAAAGATGAACCCTAGTGCTTTCCAATGCCGAAAATATCGATCGCCCTGTTTCTGCTTGGCAGCACCGATAACACCGAGCAAAATCCCGCAAAATAGCAAAGTAAATGACGAGTACCACGAAGGATAATTTATTTCTCTGTCTAAATTAAACAAATGAATCCAGCGTTCGCGATAGTTAAAACCGTAGCGCAGGACTTGTACGGTGAAACCAGCAACAGCAAAGAAGAGCACCCAAATGCTAAGAGAGAAGGCAACTCTCTTTGGCGAAACAGAAATAATGAATTTCATCGACTTTTTGGTAAACTAGAACAAGCAAAATAAAACTATAAAGTAAAAAATAAAAAATGCAAAGATCCGCCCTATCCGTCTCTGCCGATTGTTCTGTATAAAAAAATACTAATAGCTGAAAATGCGCGTTCAAATTCACACCTTCACTGTTCGCAAGCGGTTTGCGCTTACCATCAGCCGCGGTACAACAGCTCAAACAACGAATTTGTGGGTAAAATTAACACACGAAGGTATCGAAGGTTGGGGAGAAGCATCGCCCTTTTCCACAGGTTCTAAGCCCCAAAGTACGGAGAGTTTGCTAGCAGCATTGCAGGAAGTTGCACCGCTACTAGAAAAGTTTACTCCGTGCGATCGCCAAAAAGTCGAACAAATCTTTACAGAAATCGAGTTACCCTCGGCCGCCCGCGCCGGCATCGACATGGCAATGCACGACTGGCTGGGCAAAAAAGCAGGCTTCCCGCTGTGGAAAATGTGGGGATTAGATCGATCGCGCATTGTCCCCACATCCGTCACCATCGGCATAAATTCGCCGTCGGGTGCGAGAGACAGAGTTCGCGATTGGTTTGGCACAGATGCGACAGATCCCGCAAGCATCAAATACCGGGCTGTCAAAATCAAGTTGGGCAATCCCGAAGGAATTGAAGCCGACAAAGCTATGTTAATCGCAGTATTAGACGAAGCGCCGGCTAACATTCAAATCAGTGTAGATGCTAACGGTGGTTGGAATTTGAAAGAAGCAGTAGAAATGTGTCGCTGGCTGGAAAAATATAACATAAATTATGTCGAACAACCGCTTTCACCTGTCGCGGATATAGCTGAATTCTCGGAACTTTACCGTCAATCGCCGCTGCCAATTTTTGCTGATGAAAGTTGCTTTAATAGTTCTGATATACCCAAGTTAGCGCACTGCGTCCACGGCATCAATATCAAAATGATGAAATCCGGCGGATTGAGCGAAGCTATGCGGATGATTCACACCGCAAAAGCCTGCAATCTGCAAGTAATGTTCGGCTGCTATTCCGATAGTGCGATCGCAAATACGGCCGCCGCACAACTTTCTCCCCTAGCTGATTATTTGGATTTGGACAGTCACTTGAATTTACTAGACGATCCTTTCACGGGTGCAAGCATCGAAAATGGGTGTTTGCTGCCAAACGGGCGATCGGGATTGGGAGTGCGGCGAATTAACATTGTAGAATAGAAATATCGCTCACAACTAATCGGGAGATGCTATGATATCACCTACAGTGAACCAATGACTAAAAACTATCCTATCAAAAATGGCAAAGTTGCTATCTTGCTGCACGAGGGAATTCTCGGTGCTTCCGGCAAAACAGGCTTAGCTTTTTTGCGCTACAGCGAAGCACAAATTGTGGCAGTAATTGACCGCCAATGTCCGGGACAATCTTTGTCTGAATTAACTGGCATTCCCCAACAAGTACCGATCGTTGCTTCCGTTGCAGAAGCACTGCAATTTGCGCCGGATATTCTGCTAATTGGTATTGCTCCATCCGGCGGTATTTTGCCGCCGGATTGGCTGCCAGAAATCAATGAAGCGGTAGCAGCAGGTTTGTCAGTTGTCAATGGTTTGCACGCGAAACTTGCACCTTTGATAACGGTTCCGTTAACCGAAAATCAATGGATTTGGGACGTGCGTCAGGAACCGAAGTCTGTTGGGGCGATCGCCTGTGCCGCCGCTGCTAAATTAAGCTGTCGCCGCGTGTTAACCGTCGGCACAGATATGAGCATTGGCAAAATGTCAACCAGTTTGGAACTCAATCGCACTTGTTTGCAGCGGGGTTTGCATTCCAAATTTTTAGCAACCGGACAAACGGGTTTAATGATTGGAAATGAAGGCATTGCTTTGGATGCAGTGCGAGTTGATTTTGCCGCCGGTGCGATCGAACAAATGGTATTAAAATTAGGTTCTGAATGCGATATTCTGCACGTAGAAGGGCAAGGTTCGCTATTGCATCCGGGTTCGACGGCGACTCTGCCACTGTTGCGGGGCGCGCAGCCAACTGATTTAATTTTAGCGCACCGAGCCGGACAAACTCACATTCGCAATCACCCTCACGTATCGATTCCTAGTTTGTTGAAAGTAATTAAATTGTACGAAATGGTTGCCGCTGCTGCGGGTGCTTTTGTTGGGGCAAAAGTCAGCGCGATCGCTCTGAATACTCATCACTTAAATGAAGCTGAAGCACAATTAGCAATAGCTGAAGTTCAAGGGGAAACGGGATTGCTTTGTACCGATCCGGTACGGTTTGGTGCGGAGGTGTTGTTAAGGGCGATCGACAATTAGTATGCTACAATAAATTTCAATTGAAGATGCAAAGCCATGACACAATCAATTCAAGCAAAAACATTGACCCTCAACGATGTCAAAACAAAATTTAACTTCGAGTTTTGTGAAGACGAGCAATTCTTCCGGGAGTGGATTGACAATTTACCAGAAATTACTGAGGTCGAAAAGCGATATCTTGATAAAGTAAAGGCAGGCTATACTAACAGTGCCGACCACTCCATTATAGAAGATACTGTAAAAATGGTGGTACTTGCTCCCTTGCTATTTTTAGCAGATTTATACCTCAATCCCTTTCACATAGAGGCAGAAAAATCGGTGGAACTTGTCACCGTGGATGAAGGTATGCTTGTCAGGGGAAGTATAGATGTTCTGCTTTTAATTGAATCTTTTTGGGTGGTGGCGATCGAAGCCAAGCGATCGCAATATTCCGTTGAAGCTGGACTTCCTCAATTGCTATTTTATATGCTGAATGACCCAAATTCAGAACAACCAACGTTTGGGCTTCTGACAAATGGCAGCAGTTTCCGATTCATTAAAGTGACTAAACAAGATACACCGCAGTATGCCGTCTCTAAGCTTTTCGATATTGCGAATCCCGGCAACGAAATTTACGAAGTATTTCGCGTTTTGAAACGGCTAGCTAGTATAATTTCCAGCAATACCTCTTCTACTTAAATACATAATATGGAACTAGATTCTGAAAGTAACAATAACTTCACTAAAGCTCACTTTGACTTTGACAAGTTACCCCAACTCACTAACCCTTGGCGAGAGCTAAAGCTGCAAGGAGTAGCTTTAGGTTTGATTCGCTTGCCTGCGGGAGATGGCTACACATTTACTCACAGCCACGCAGAACAAGAAGAAGTTTATATTGTAGTTGAAGGCCAAGGCCTGATGGTTGTAGATGGTGAACTATTGACACTTGAGGGCGGCGATATTGTGAGAGTTTCTCCGTCAGCGAAGAGAGCATTAAAAGCGGGTGAAAATACAGCCTTGTTTGTTATCTGTACTGGAGGATTGGCCGCTGGTTATCCCAAGCAGCCCAACGCGCGCTATCTGATAGATGATGGCATTCCCGATTATGACGATGTTCCGCCTTGGTATGAGGGAAATCCCGAAATTGTCGAGAGAAATGCGCGGTTAAAAGAAAGGATGTTGAAAGCTCAAGCCAAACGAGATAGCCAGCAGGAATCATCATGATTGCAAGTTCTGTTTCCTTACCCCCAGAATGCACAATCCGCCAAGCGTCGGAGGAAGATATCAAATCAATTAGAAAGTTAGTTTGGAGTGCCAAACTCGATCCGACTCAGTTGCGCTGGGAGCAATTTTGGGCGATCGAATGTGATGGGAAATTGGTTGCTTGCGGACAATTGCGGAAGTTTGCGGGCGCGCAAGAATTGGGTAGTTTGGTTGTGGCGAAGGATTGGCGCGATCGCGGTTTGGGCATTTATCTGACAAAACATTTAATTCAACAGGCTACAGAACCGCTATACTTAGAATGTTTGGGAAAGCGACTCGCATCATTTTATACTCGCTTTGGCTTTGTAGAAGTTTCCGTGCAAGATTTGCCGCAGTCGCTTAAATTCAAGTTCGGTTTGTCTCAGTTAGGTAAAACTTTATTCAGAATTCCGGTAACAATTATGCAGTATCAAGCAGGTTCTTGATAATTATGACTTTTATGAATTTGAGATTCTGAATTTATGAATTGATTTTAACTTCGACTTGTTAAATAATTGCGATTACAGGGCTAAGGCTAAAAAGTGGTTTTGTACGCTACTTAGAGGATTGGCTGTGCGTACTTATTCCGCGCTCTACATATACAGATTATGCTTCTGGGGCTGACTTCAGTCCTCATCAGATAAGAAGGGACTGAAGTCTTGACTGCGAACCTATGACTCACGCACTAGATACAGCCTTTCTCAAAAAAGTGAGGTATGCCCTATGCCCTATGCCCGGTTTGGCCTATGCCCAGTCGTACCTAATATGGGAGCTTGAAAGGCTATATGTATGGATGTTCCGGATTGCACGATCGACTTTGCGTAAACTCAGGATTCACAGCCTGCGGTAGTCCAGTTGCCTAAATTGGCACAGCTACCAGTCAGATGAGTAGGCTGAAACTATTGATAAATCGTTGTTCTCAGGCTGAAAAGTGTCCTGTGCCAGTACCAGACGATAAAAGTGTCAGGGCGATCGCACCAAACACATTCGATTCCTGGGAAATTAGTAAGTGTCAAGCAAACGAGTCACAACCGAGTCAAAAAATCAAGCCCAAAAATAAAACATCTTCACAGCAGCAGTAATGCGGAATCACCCAAGCGCTAGTGTAGATAACCACATCTACCCTTGAGGTAAATCCCACCCACGGCTCAACCACTAAATCGTTAATTCAATACCTCGGAATTACCGAATTTAAACTCCCGCAACCGCTTCTCAAATCCCTCTTACATTTTAAAAATTCTTGGACTTCGATCCGGATAAAACGACTGAAGACAAGAACAATGAAATATCAGGGCAATCAATCAATCTCAATCGAGGAAATGCAGCCTGTCAAATAGCACAAACCGACAATTACACACCCATATATTGTAAGACAACAGGAGTAAATATTATGTTCAACGCAATCAAAGCTTTCGGCTCTCTCTTCTCCACTCAAGGATACAGCACAGCCAACAATCTGTTAATCAAAAATTACGTCAACACCAACTTTAACTATTTCAACGAAGAAGCAATCGTCGATGAATCGATTTATCCGAATCAAACAGGTCGCGTCCGCTTCCAAGGTAGCTGGTGGCCCGCACGGTGCGATCGCCAAATCACTCTCACACCCGGAGACACGGTTTATGTCATCGGCGTTGACAGCATCACTCTGTTAGTTTCCCTCGTTCCCGCAGACTAAGACTAAATCAGAGCATTAACAACCAGGAAATGCGACCTTTCAAATAGCAGAAACAGGCGATTAAACTTCCATATATTGTAACAAAACAGGAGTAAATATTATGTTCAACGCAATCAAAGCTTTCGGCTCTCTCTTCTCCACTCAAGGATACAGCACAGCCAACAATCTGTTAATCAAAAATTACGTCAACACCAACTTTAACTATTTCAACGAAGAAGCAATCGTCGATGAATCGATTTATCCGAATCAAACAGGTCGCGTCCGCTTCCAAGGTAGCTGGTGGCCCGCACGGTGCGATCGCCAAATCACTCTCACACCCGGAGACACGGTTTATGTCATCGGCGTTGACAGCATCACTCTGTTAGTTTCCCTCACTCCCGCAGACTAAATCAGAGCTTCAAAAATCAGGAAATGCAACCTTTCAAATAGCATACACAGGCGATTAAACTTCGATATATTTTAACACAACAGGAGTCAGGGAAATGTTTAACTTAGCAAAAGCTTTCGGTTCGATTTTTTCTGTTCACACCCACAGCACAGAAAACAATATGTTAGTGGACAACTACATCAATACCAATTTTATCTATTTCAACGAAGAAGCAGTCGTCGATGAATCGATTTACCCGAATCAAACAGGTCGCGTCCGCTTCCAAGGTAGCTGGTGGCCCGCACGGTGCGATCGCCAAATCACTCTCACACCTGGAGATACTGTTTATGTCATCGGCGTTGACAAAATCACTCTTTTAGTTTCCCTAACTCCCGCCGACTAAACGAGAAAGTAATCTAAACCTTTTCACGGTTAGAGCCCCGACTTCTTTAAGAAGTCGGGGCTCTAACTATTCGGTTGTTTAGCGGCAATTTGGCTTAAATACCCCGTTTATTTCTTAGCCCGCGGAGGCGGGCTTTGTTTGTGCAGTAGCGGTTTCAACCGCCGGATTATAGCTACAATAAAATGGCATTTGTGAGAGCTTGTTTGTTGGGGCGATCGCCAATTTGAGATTCGCTACTTTCTGGACTGACTGCGGCATTTTCTGATGCTTTAGCGATCGGCGGTAGCGGTTCCAGCAGTTTGGATTGAGCTTCTTGAATTGAAGGGTAATTTGCAGCCCAGGATGAAATCGATTCTGAAAGGACATCGCTCTCATCGGATAAAGGTTCAATTAGCTGCGCTAGTTCAGTTAATTGTGTCGCGGAAAAGAGCGATCGCTGCTGGGTTAACAGTTCGATAAACGAGTCGATCTGTTGTTCGGGGACTGACATCGATTCCCGTTGGATTTTGTGAATTGTTTGCCGCACAAATTCTACAGACAAATCTAATAATTGTGCGATCGTCTCTAAATTTATCCCCAACCCGATCGTGCGACGAATGGCTTCTAACTTCGCCTGCCGTTCACCTTGTTCGAGTCCTTGTTCAAGTCCTTCTTCTAAGCCTTCTTGCTTGACTTCCTGAAAAAAACGAGTGTTTCTGAGTTCGCTTAAATTTAACATGGCGGCAATTTCCTCGCGGCTTTTTTGGGGGAGTTTGTAGACAATAATTGTTTCGATGAGGTTAATTAAATCGCGTAGAACGATCGGATCGGATAACTGTTGGCGGGCCTGAGCGATCGACTGCCGTGCTTGTTCTGCTGCTGTCTCTTCTGGCTCGATTACCAGTTTAACAATTTTGACTCCCAGGGAGCGATCGGCACTTTCCGGCAATTCATCGAGGTAAATCCGTTGCACCCGCTGACTGGTTAAGAGTTCCTGAAATTGCAGCATCTGTTCGTGTTCGATGCGGCGACTGGGATAGATAACAACGACGCGCCAAGGATTGACGGGTTTGTATTGTCGCAGATAGAGAAAGAGTTCGCCAAAGATGCGGTAGTACAAGTCGGGATCGGGTTGAAACTGAACTTCCGCCAAGTAAAATGGTTTTTCAGGTGCTTCGGTTGTGGGCAGAAATAACCCATCCATGCGGAATGCGAGTTGTTTGATTTCGCGGGATGTGAATTCGTAGGCGGCGGCTTCTTCTGGAGGGCGATCGATCAGTTCAAAGAAGAAGCTGGGGAATTCTTGAAACAGGCTGTAGAAAATGGTGTCTGTTTTCATGAGTTGTCGATGGGAATCGAAGATGGCTACTATACCATGCCAAAAGAGAACTATGATACAAGAACCAATTTTTGAAGAAAGCAGCGGTAATGTATTTGCTGACCTGGAACTGGAGGATGCAGATGAACTTTTTATGCGTGGCAAAATCGGGATTCAAGTAATCCGTATCCTGAAACAACGCAACTTAAAACAGCGCGAAATTAGTCAACTTCTTGGCATTCCACTGCTAGAAGTATCTCATTTAATGAATGGAGAGTTTCAACAGTTTAGTGAGGGAAAACTACTGATTTTCCTCAAGCTGCTTGATAGGCCGTCTTTAGTCAAGAATATTTGGGAACAGTGACGTATTTCAAAAATCCTAAAAATTAAGCGTCATTTTGATATTTTCGGTCTCTAACTTCTTAGTCGCGCTCTTTTTCGCTTGCTTGCTCAATTTTTTGAATAAGCTGTTGTGTAGCAGGACTATTGGACAAATTTGTTGTTTGACCTCTTTTGACCACATCATGCAAAAACGTATTAAAATTTTCCCAAACCTGTAAAGTTTTAGGGTCTTTATGACCTAGACAATCCATTAACATTTGTACAGCATTGCTGTAGTGTTTTTCCGCCTCAGCATATAACTCTACCTGTCCATAAAGTCCAGCAACCTGTCCATAAAGTCCCGCCAAATTACTGAGGGCAATTGCTGCGTTAGGTTTAGAGCTATCGCCTAACTGCCACAAAATATTAAAAGTCTTTACGTAGCACTTTTGAGCATCTTCGTATTTTGCTAGATGTTGGTAAAGAAATGCTAAGTTGTTGAAGCAGACTGCTACATCGTCATGATTTTCTCCCAATTCTCCCACTCTGATTTCCAGCGCTTGTTTGTAAAGAGGTTCAGCTTTGCTATATTGCTCTTGTCCTTCACAATAGAACGTTGCCAAACTGAATAAATAAGTTGCTATTAATAGGCGTTGTTCACTGGATATATTTTTACAAAATGTTGAAGCTATTATAAAGTAAGAACTTGCTTCATCATGTTTTTGCCAACACACATAAAGATTGGCTAAATTTATCAGAGTTAAAACTACAGAAGGATGTTCTTCTGGTAGGCTATATTTCTTGATATATAATGCCTCCAAGAATAGCTTCTCAGCCTCATCATATTTGCCTTTAACTACAAGAAGTAAAGCTAGATTATTAAGACTGACTCCTAGTTCAGGATGTTTAGGAACAAGGATTTTTCTTCTAATTTTTAGAGCTTCTCTGTATAAGCTTTCAGCTTCCTCATAACGTTTATTTTTTTCATAAAGGAGTCCTAGATCGTTAATAACGTAAGGTTTATGGGGGTGAATTTCTCTCAATACCTGTTCACATAAGTCTAATATTCTCAGGCTTTCTAAATATTGTTCGATTGCTTCATTATTATTGTCTCTTAACTCTAAAATATCAGCGTATATCGCTAAATATAATGCATAATCAGCCAAAGATTGCACGCTAGTTTGAAGAATACCTCCGCCTGGATACATTAAATCACGCTTCATTTCTAATGATTTTTTACACCACTTTTCCGCTTCATCAAGCTTTTCTAGATTTAGACATACTCTAGCCATACTTCCAAGAGAATTTGCTAAGTCATAACTACTTTCGGTAAACGGATATCTATAAATCTCTAGAGCTTTATTGAGTAGTCTTTCTGCTTCCTGGTATTCCCCTTCACCGTTGTAAAGCAAAGCTAGATTATTGTAGTAAGCTGCTGTAAGAGGATGTTTAGCTCCAAGCCGATATTCACAAATCTCTACTCGTTTTGTAAGCCAAGTTAATGCTGAATCATATTGTCCTTGATCTCTGTAGTAGCGTCCTAAAGCAGTTAAAGGCTTACAACAGTCTCGATCGCTCAGACAATCAATGAAGTTATTGGCTACTTCCTTCAAGTGCGGAACATTTGGTTCAAAAGCAATAATTGCATCTCGATGTGCTCTGTATGGTAGCTGCTCTGATATAGTTGCCAATGTTGTTGCAAAAAGTCGTTTGAGTTTATCTGCCTGATCGTACTGTTCAAGCTTTGTCCGAAAAAACTCCCGAATCAGTGAATGTAACTGATAGGTTCCTTCACTCACTCGTTGAAGTAGGTGCAACCCTAGTAACTTCTTATACTGCACATTCTCCAGATCTTCTTCATTCCAGTCCGACAAACAGTTCTGTACCAAATTCCACGGAATTGGTGCGGAGGCGAACAATCCTAGCAAGCCTGTCACCTGTTCTGCATTTGGCGAATTTTTTAACATTTCCTCCCAACTGAGTTCAAACGCTGCTGCTATGCCTCGTTGTGCTGTCATTCCTGAGACTGCTTCAATCAAAGCCTCTGCTTTTAGTCGCTGCTGTTGCAATCTTTCCCATAACTTCGTTAGAGATAAATCTTTTCTAAAAGCTAGATATCGTCCTGCTAGTTCCAATCCTAGAGGCAAATAGCCAAGCCATTCACAGATATCCTTTGCTACTTTTAGTTCTCGATCTATTCGCCCATCAATGACAATAGAACTGAACAAATCTAAAGATGCTTCCTCGGTCAACACCTCCAGCGACAACTTTTGCACTTG
The DNA here is from genome assembly GCF_020883145.1 of Microcoleus sp. CAWBG27. Lineage (NCBI taxonomy): Bacteria > Bacillati > Cyanobacteriota > Cyanophyceae > Oscillatoriales > Microcoleaceae > Microcoleus > Microcoleus sp. CAWBG27. Next base: position 117,282 of record NZ_JAHREU010000004.1, on the reverse strand, counting down.
AGATGGTAAATCTAAGCGCGTTGTCAGCAACACTTTGAATCGTTGATCTACAGGAGGAAGATAGGTTTCGATATCTTTATATTTCAGCACATCGTCATAAACTATCAGCACTAAACCTTCTTGCCAGTGCTGCCAACACCAAGCCACTTGCTGTGGTAGCTTCAACTCATCTGGTATTTTCAGTCCCAACCTGGTGATAGCAAAATCTACAATCTGTGTTGCTACATCTTGCTGCGCTTGTAACCAACAGACTCCACCGAGATAAGTGTTTTCATTTAAGTGCTTGAGCGCATACTGCAACGCTAGTTCGGTTTTTCCAATTCCGCCCATCCCGCCGATCGCAGAAACCGCAACACGATGATCCTGTTGCAAAATCTGGTGGAGTTCCGACATAACGATATCCCGACCGACAAACGCCACCACGCCACTGCGGGGAAGGTTTTCAGGAATTGGAGGATTGTTTTTGCTTATAGGTTGGTCAGTTGATTTCTCAGATTCGACTTCTCCATTTTGATGACTGAATAGATAGCCATTCGGCACGCGCATGAAAATAACTGGTATGGCAAAATCCCGTTTCCGATATTGTGTTGGGCCCAGAGCGATCGCCCGTCGTCCATATTGAGTGGCAATATCGACCGGATATCCTTCCACTAACTGCTGATAAAAGCGACGAGAAAATCGACAGGCTGTACTGTTCGTCACTTCATACTGCATTGCTACAACCACGGGAATATTTTGTTGAACCACCCTGGAGGCCACACCTACAAAAGCCTGGGATGCAGACAGCATTCCTCCTTCACAAGCTTGCAGCATCACTACACCAGGTCGGTGTTGATTAAACAGTTCGCTGAAGTAATCGGCATCAACCCACATCGCTTCATCAAACTCTGGGTCAACGAACGCAATTTGCCCTATTTCCCGATTATTTTCGTTTACCAAACGCCCGTGACCGATAAAGTGGAAAATATGCGGCTTTTTTGCCAAAACTGCATCCACCGTTTCAGGATTGGCTGACTTGATGATTGGCAATAACTCTACTCGATCGGCTAGTTCGATAGCCAGTTTTTCCAAAGTCTCTTGCACGGATTCGTAAGCGACTGGAGACAAATCTTGAGGTGCAGAAATTGCCAGTGCAATCCTCAGCTTTTCATCTTTTTGTAACTGAATTGGAGTGGCTGGAATCCATTGCGATCGACGGCGAGAGAATACCAAATCTGTAACCGTTCCGAGCCAAATAGTGCCTAAATTTGCCCGTCCAGGCACGCACATGAACTCCCAAGGAAGCGCAGCAATCTCAGGCATTCCCTGTTCGTCAATGTCCAATTCTACTCGCAATAGTTGCTTTTCCTGCTGCACAACCAGGTGATAAAAATTCACAAAATCCTGGAGCAGCCTATCATCAAATAGGATCTCAAACAAAACTTCTCCGATCGCTCGTGTCTGACTGGGTTTCTGCAACTCATTATTACGTGCAGTAGCTAGCAGTGGTGTAATCTCGGCTAGCTTATCTTGATATCGGAATATTCCAGATGGTTCACCTAATGATTGATGTTTATCATTCCATTTTTGTACCTGCACGCGCTCGTAGTTAGTAACACAAATGCGATAATTCCAGTAAGCTTTTGTCATTAATTGTTATCATAAAATAGTGAACTACAACCTGATTCTCTAGCCTTTAGTAGTTGCCTTTGGTAGAATTAGCGACCATTCTTCATTTGCAATTCGAGCCAACTGAATCGCAGCTTCATCTTTACGTCGCAGTAGATTCTTGAACCTATCTGATAATTCACTAAACACATCCCGCACATCGGCAGTCAGCCAATTCATATTGGGTTCAGCCCAGGCAATTCCTCGCAAATTAATCGATTCTGTTCCTTTAGGCACTTTGAAAACCACTGCAAACTTTGCTGTTCCGATTTTTTGAATTTCCTGGTCTTGGATGCGCCAATAACAAGTCGAGCTCCTGTTACCTACCACAGTAATCTCAGCATGACTCAGTTCGTATTTATATTCAGGAAGCGCCAGAAATGCCTTGAGTTCATTCTTATTTGCTGCATTTGTTTTTAGCTGACCTGGAAGCAGGTTTGTAAGTTCACCTAGCCAAGCGCTGTCTGCTCCAGCACTCCATTCGAGGATTCCATTTAGCCCGATGTCCATGCCAACCCCAAAATTCATCACAGTTCGGCACTGCTGATTTGGAAAAATGCTCTGAATAATTGGCTCATTGCTGCCTTTAGGATGGAAATCAAGCTGACAGATTAACCGCCTGAATTGAGCGCCCGGTTTGGGACGCAAATCCACTGTCAGTGTTATATAATAAAAATCATACTGAGTTTGCATCTGCTCTTTATAGATGCCGATTAATTCAGTTCCACTTGCTTTAAATGTTTCCTCTGTGAGTAAGGTCAACCGATCTTGTGGATTGCCAAAACTGACCTGAGTTTTCAATAGACTCTCAACGGCTGCTGCACCTGTGCCAAGTTTTGTCCCTCCAGCCAGGGTGCCTTCCCACTTTTGCACCTCTTGAAAGAGGTCTGACAGCAGGGTATCCGCTTCTTGGATGTTAGGGAGGGATAGGTTATCGGTCATCTTAGGTCTCTCTGGTGGTGATTAGAATATTTTCCCTACAACCAAGGTGATTTCGGGAAATTGTAAAAGTATCTTTATCATTATAAGTTGTTGGAGAGTGTACCTAGGCTCGATCGCGATAAATCCGCCACTCCTAGTATGCTTAAATAAGTTTAGACACTCACCAACCATATTTAAACCAGTGAACTTTCAATCAGTCATTGCCACCTTAAACAAATTCTGGAGCGATCGAGGTTGCCTGATCGCCCAATCCTACGATACAGAAAAAGGTGCAGGCACTATGAATCCCCACACCTTTCTCAGAGCAATTGGGCCCGAACCTTGGTCAGTCGCCTACGTCGAACCCTGTCGCCGCCCCACAGACGGACGCTATGGCGAAAATCCCAATCGCTTTCAACATTACTATCAATATCAAGTCTTAATTAAGCCATCTCCTCCTAATATCCAAGAAATCTATTTAGACTCGCTGAGAGCATTAGGAATTAAACCAGAAGACCATGACATTCGCTTCGTAGAAGACAACTGGGAATCTCCGACTTTGGGAGCTTGGGGCGTTGGTTGGGAAGTCTGGCTGGATGGGATGGAGATTACCCAATTTACCTATTTTCAACAGTGTGGTGGCATTGATTGTCGCCCAGTTTCGATTGAGATTACCTACGGGCTTGAACGCCTCGCGATGTATCTCCAAGAAGTAGATGCGATGACCAAAATTCAGTGGAAAGATGGTGTAACTTACGGTGATGTTCACCTGCAAGGTGAAATAGAACAGTGTACTTATAACTTTGAAGCTTCTAATCCTGAATTGCTGTTTACGCTCTTTGGATTGTACGAACAAGAAGCCGAACAATTGACTAAGAAAGGATTGGTTTTGCCTAGTCTTGATTATGTGTTAAAATGTTCGCATACTTTCAATTTGCTCGATGCTAGAGGTGTGATTTCGGTAACGGAAAGAACTCGCTACATTACCAAAATTCGGAATTTGGCGCGGCGCGTCGCTCAGCTTTATTTGGAACAGCGGGAACATTTGGATTTTCCCTTAGCAAAAGTACGGTAAAAAGGCACGACACGGATGCAGGCACGGATACACGGATAAACTTATTATATCTCCGACTTCTTTAAGAAATCGGAGATATGGCTAGTTTTTTTCCGCTCTTCTTCTTAACTCTTCCTTCGTGTCCTTCGCGTCTTCGCGGTTCAATAAAACTATTTCTTCCCTATTTTAAATGAATTCAATGCCTAATTATTCAGAAAATAATACAGAAACAACTGCTCAATTGCGAATTGAGAATGTAAGTTTAAAAACACCGATCGCCTCTAGCTACTTACTCGACAATATCTCGTTTCAGGTACACAAGGGCGATCGCGTCGCAATTGTCGGCCCTTCGGGGGCTGGGAAAACTACCCTGTTGCGGTTGTTAAACCGACTCAGCAGCCCCACCAGTGGCTCGATTTATCTTGAAAATACGGAATACCGGCAAATTCCGCCGATCGAACTTCGGCGACAAATTACCCTGATTCTACAGGAATCGAAGCTGTTGGGGATGTCGGTGCGGGAAGCTTTGGCTTATCCTTTGAAGCTGCGGGGTGTGAGTGCATCAAACATTGCTGAGAGAATTAGCGGGGCGATCGCACAACTGCGGATACCTCAAGAATTGCTCGATCGCACGGAATTGCAGCTTTCTACGGGCCAAAAGCAGTTAGTGGCGATCGCCCGCGGCATCATTCTGCAACCAAAAATCTTGCTTTTAGACGAACCAACATCCGCCCTAGATGTAGGAAAAGCCGCCAACCTTTTGGAAGTATTGACACAGCTAACTAACAATCAAACCACAATTTTAATGGTCAATCACCAATTAGAATTATCCGAGCAATTTAGCACCAGAATTCTGCATTTACAGCGCGGAAAACTCATTGAAGACTTGCCATCTAATCAAATAGATTGGGTGCAACTACGACAAAATTTAATCCAAGCAGAAGCAGAAGCCCAACAAGAATGGTGAATAAACTAAAAAACATTTCTTGAGGTACGTTGTTGCGCTTCAGCGCTTTTTATATAGAAGAAAGCGCAGAATCTCAATGAGCGCCACCACCACCAGCGCCCAGTTTCACCTCTTCAGGTACGTTGTTGCGCTTCAGCGCTTTTTTATATAGAAGAAAGCGCTGAATCTCAATGTGCTCCCCCACTACCCGCACCCGGTTTCACCTTTTGAAAACCCAAAATAGCAATCCCGCTTAACAACAAAGCAATTCCCACAAAGTAAAAACAATCATTAAAAGCCATCACATAAGCTTCGCGGCGCACAATACTATCAATCGCCTTAATTGCCTGTTCTTTCGCCACACTCAAATCAGCACCGCGACTCACAAAATACTGAGTCATTTGATTAAGTCTTTCCTGCGTTGCTGGATTGTACAAAGAAACAGATTCCCCCAAGCGATTTGAGTGAAATTGCTCGCGCTGGGTCACCAAAGTTGCTAGCGCCGCAATCCCCATCGAACCTCCCATATTTCGCATCATATTAAACAAACCAGAAGCAGAACCAGCCTCGTGTTTCTCCATACCAGCAGTGGCGATCGTTGACAGCGGTATCATAATTAAAGGCTGCCCCAAAGCGCGCACTAATTGCGACCAACGCAACTGATCGATACCCGTTTGATTAGTCATGCTAGCATTCATAAAACAACTCACTGCAAACAAACTCACACCGATCGCAATTAGCAACCGCATATCGATTCGCTGCATCAATTTCGGTACCACCGGCACGATGAATAACTGCGGTACTCCCGCCCACATAATTACCTCGCCAATTTGCATGGCATTGTACTGCTGGATCTGACCTAAATACAGTGGTAGAATGAACACCGAACCGTACAATCCTACACCTAACGAAACATTGACAATAGTTGCTAAGGCGAAATTGCGGCGAGTTAGCAGTCGTAGATTAATAAACGGGTTTTTTCGAGTTAGTTCAATCCAGAAAAAAGCGCCGAGGAATATAGCAGCAACTATGCTTAAACGCACAATAAACTCAGAACTAAACCAGTCTTTGCGGCTGCCTTCTTCTAACACAACTTGCAGGGAACCCAGGCCGATCGCCATTGAGATAATTCCCCACCAGTCGCCCCCTTTTAGCAGTTCTAGCTGCATCGGCGCGGGGGCGACGGCATACCACACAGCAGCTAGCAGCATCAGCCCCGGAACTAAGTTCAAATAAAAGACATATTGCCAGCCGTAATTCTCCGTCAGCCAACCTCCCAATGTCGGGCCGATGGATGGTGCAAAAGTCGCTGTCAGTGCAAACATCGCCATACCAATTGGCTGTTTCTTGGGCGGCAAATTGGTCAGCAAAAATGTAAAAGCCATCGGAATTAAAATCCCGCCGCTCAATCCTTGTAAAGCCCTAAATACAATCATTGAATTCAAATTCCACGCCCAAGCGCAGCACATGGAAAAGAAGATAAAGAAAGCGGCATTTACCAAGATGTAGCGGCGCACAGAGAATACCTGCGACAGCCAACCCGTAATCGGAATGACGACTATTTCTGCGACTAGATAGGCGGTGGAAATCCAAGAACCTTCTTCTAAAGTTGCGCCTAATGCTGCTTGAATATCTCGGAGAGAAGCGTTGGTGATTTGGATGTCCAAAACTGCCATGAATGCGCCGAGGATTGTTCCCATGACGCCGATCCAGGTTTTTATGGGAACGCGATCGTCGCTCTGTTGTTGGGGAATTGCACTGGTATTTGCCATTGGTTTTACCTCTGGTGTAATGAATTTGGATTTTTTAACCGCAGAGGGCGCAGAGGGCGCGGAGTAAGAGAGAGAAAGATGGTATTTTACAAGTTGTTTGGGAATTTATGCCTTTTTTTTGAATTTGGATTTTTTAACCGCAGAGGGCGCAGAGGGCGCAGAGTAAGAGATGCAAAGAGATGGTTTGAGTCAATACGGTATTTTACAAGTTGTTTAGGAAATTATGCCCATTTTTTGATAGATTGGGATAACTAAATGTTTTAATGCGGGCAGTTGTTTTGTGAATATTGCTGAACCTAAAATACAAATTATACCACCAATTATGACTGTATTGGGAGAGCCGATATAATTGGCAAGTCCACCAGCTACTAAGTTGCCAAACGGTGTGACTCCAAAAAATGCCATGGTGTAGATGCTCATGACTCTGCCGCGTTTGTCGTCTTCTACTATTGTTTGCAAAAATGTGTTTCCTCCGGCAAATTGGATGATGAAACCAAATCCTACAAACAACATCATGATTAATGACAGCCACAGGATGCGGGACAAACCAAAACCAATCAGTCCAACTCCCATGATTGCTGGCGAAATTGCAATCAGTTTGCCGAGGCCGACTACACTTTTGCGTCCGATTAAATAAATCGCGCCTGCAAATGCTCCAACTCCGGATGCTGCCATCAAAAATCCGAGGGTTTGCGGGCCGCCGTTGAGAATTTTTGTGGCAAAAATTGGCACTAATACTGTGTGCGACATTCCGGCGAAGCTGACTAATGCTAATAGCAGTAAGATGGCTCGAATCGGGGGAAATCCGAAGGCATAATTGAATCCTTCTTTTAATCTTTGTAAGGGTTTGGTATTGGTTGCTGCTATTTTACGGGGTTCGATCTGCATTGCTAATAAGCCTGCAATCACGGCGATGTAGCTGATTCCGTCGAGGAGAAAACAATAACTCGGGCCGACTGTACCTATCACTAATCCGGCAATTGCTGGGCCGATGAGTCGGGCTCCGTTGAACATGGAAGCGTTGAGGGCGATCGCATTTGCTAAGTCTTCTTTCTTTTCTATGAGTTCGGGGACAAATGCTTGCCGTGCGGGCGCGTCAAAGGCGTTAATTGCCCCTTGAAACAAACTCAGTACCAGAAGCTGCCAAATGTTGACGACTCCTGTTAGCGCTAAAAATGCTAGGGCTAAGGATTGAACCATCGCTAAGATTTGAGTGGCAATTATCACTCGATGTCGGTTCCAGCGATCGATTAAAACTCCGGCAAAAGGCAGTAAGATTAATGTGGGAATTTGACTGGTAAATCCGACTACACCCAGCATCCAAGGTGAATCGCTTAAATTGTAGACCAGCCACACTGTAGCAACTTGGGTCATCCAACTGCCAATCAGCGAGATGCCTTGTCCTGCAAAAAATAGGCGGTAATTTTGCGATCGCAGGGCTGGCGGTAGTTTGATTTTTTTGATTTTTGCTTGTAAATTCATGTATCAGTTTCGTCAATATTTTTTATAGTAGCGCCCCGGGGCATACGTCTAATTAGTTAGGGGCAAACATCGGGGAATTACCATAGACTTATTTTACGAATCAAATACAATTGCGGTATGAGCCTGTGGTTCGATTTTTTGAGCATTCAGGCTTTATGCAGTCCTTGCAAAGAAACCGGATTTTTTGCTGATTTTAGGGCTGCAACCGAGTATTTTGGAGAAAAAACCCGGTTTCTCGCCGTGGGTGCGATCGCGAACTATCTCATTATTTTTTTCCACATCAAAAAGATCGCCACAGTTAAATTTTTCTGTCGCGATCGCCTGTTTAGCTAAAATTTGCTTCCGGGAACCTCAATCAATGCTCAACAGCCAAGTCCCTAAATAACGCATCAATGGAACGTCCCCAGGAGTGCGGATGCGGACGTTGAAATGGTACATTCCGCCCGGACTTGGGTTTCTGACGTTGGAGAGGACAACCTCAACATTGTTGCCGGCAGGAATTGGTTCTGCGGGATAAATTTCTATGAATCGATTTTCTTTGTCCCAGATTACTTCTTGCAATGCTATTGTTTTGTCTTTGACGCGCACTTTAATGTCTTTTTGGTCGAATTCGCCTTTGTAATAGTCTGGATAAGTAATGTTGAGTTGGGCGATCGCCAAACTTACTTTTTTGGAAGGAATTCGCAGCCGGTATCTGTCGCCAACCATTCCGGCTTTGCCGTAATCCAAGCGATAGTTTAGCTGGTTGCCGCGTTCTGGGCCGCCGAAAATCGTGAATCCCGGCATCGACTGGGCTAAACTGAGGGCTGGCAAGCCTGTCAGCAAGCAACCTGTAACTGCTAGTGCTGAAAATAATCGTTTCATAATCACTCCTCTCATCAAATTTACAATGGAACCTTAAATATTTACTGCGGGCAATTTGCGATGAATGCCTTTAATATATCGAATGTCTCAACAATTTGATGAGTGCGATCGGCCGCCCTCGGTCAATTATTTTTGGCGTAATACTGACAACTGACATTCAAACTACAGAATTAGGCAGCGTTTTATTGTATCATGGCATGCTGCAAATTTAAGACTTTAGCAAAATTGAATCTATAAGACAAGTTAAAGAAGCGAGTGTAATTTTGGGGATCGGCTTTAGTATCAACGTGAGAAGCCAGCAGAATCGATTTCAACCGCCACGCCAGCCAGCGATTGAAATCGCGCTTACACAAACGATGTCCGCCTCCGCGGACTGTCCAAGCCAGCCAGCGATTAAATCGCGCCTACACAAACGATGTCCGCCTCTGGGCGGACTGGGAAATTTGAATTTCAACCTGCGGAGGCAGGTTTTGTCTGTGTAGACGCGGTTTCAACCGCCCTGTCTGTGTCTGTGTCTAGAGTATAAGGAGAGTCCATGAAATTAGCGATCGCCAAAGAATTCGAAGCAGGGGAACGCCGGGTAGCCTTAGTACCCGACGTTGTAGCCCGATTAGTCAAACAAGGCGTCGAAGTTTGGGTTGAGGCGGGTGCGGGTGCAAAATCCTTTTTCTCGGATCTTGCTTACGAAGAAGCCGGAGCTCGTGTTATCGCCGATACCGCTACGCTGTGGGGCGAAGCCGATGTCGTCGTCAAAATCGGGGAGCTCAAAGAATCAGAAGTTCACCAACTTCGCGAAGGAGGAGTTTTCATCGGATTTTTGAATCCCTTGGGAAATCCGGCGTTAGTACAGCGGTTGGCCGATCGCAAAATAACAGCATTCAGCATGGAAATGATCCCGCGTACCAGCCGCGCCCAAAGCATGGACGCGCTGTCATCCCAGGCCAACGTTGCGGGTTACAAAGCCGTACTGATCGCAGCCTGTGCATTACCGAAATATTTCCCGATGTTGACAACAGCGGCGGGTACAATTCGCCCCGCGAAAATATTGGTGATGGGCGTGGGCGTTGCGGGCTTACAGGCGATCGCAACAGCCCGTCGTTTGGGCGCAGTCGTCGAAGCCTTCGACATCCGCCCGGAAACAAAAGAACAAGTGCAAAGTTTGGGTGCAAAATTTATTGATGTTGAACTTAAGGAAGAAACTGTAGCAGCAGGCGGCTATGCTAAAGAATTATCAGAAGCAGCTAAAGAACACACCCGCCAAGTTCTCACCCAGCACGTCGGCGCTTCTGATGCAGTAATTACAACCGCTCAAGTTCCTGGTAGAAAAGCCCCGATTTTAGTTACCAGAGAAATGGTTTCTCAGATGAAACCGGGAGCAATAATTGTTGACTTGGCAGCGGAACAAGGTGGCAATTGTGAGTGTACAGAAGCAGGCAAAGATGTTGAATGGAACGGAGTTAATGTCATCGGCCCGATTAATTTACCGTCGTCGATGCCAGTACACGCTAGCGAAACTTACTCGAAGAATGTCTCGGCTTTGCTTCAGTTGATGTTGAAAGATAAGGAACTCAATTTAAATTTTGAAGATGATATCATTGCTGGTTCTTGTGTCGCCCGCGATGGCGAGATTAGCAACCAGCGGGTGCGGGATGCTTTGGCTGCTCAGGCTTCAGTAGTTAGTTAGATAATGATGGTTCGTAGTAAGGACTTCAGTCCTTAAAGGTTCGTAGTAAGGACTTCAGTCCTCAAGGCTCGTAGTAAGGACTTCAGTCCTTAAAGGTTCGTAGTAAGGACTTCAGTCCTCAAGGTTCGTAGTAAGGACTTCAGTCCTTAAAGGTTCGTAGTAAGGACTTCAGTCCTCAAGGTTCGTAGTAAGGACTTCAGTCCTTAAAGGTTCGTATTAAAGACTGAAGTCCTCAAGGTTCGTAGTAAGGACTTCAGTCCTCAAGGCTCGTAGTAAGGACTTCAGTCCTTAAAGGTTCGTATTAAAGACTTTAGTCTTTAAAATGAATAAAGAAGGACTAAAGTCCTCACTACGAACCTGTAGTAAGGACTTTAGTCTGAAAAATTCGTATTAAAGACTAAAGTCTGAAATCTGAATAAAGAAGGACTAAAGTCCTCACTACGAACCTAATTACAAATTACCAAATTACCAATTGTTATGGCAGAAGGATTGATTGCAGGTTTAGTGGTGTTTACTCTAGCGTCGTTTGTGGGATTTGAAGTTATTAACAAAGTCCCACCGACGCTACATACACCTTTGATGTCGGGTTCCAATGCGATTTCGGGAATTGCAGTTTTAGGTGCAATTCTAATTTCAGGACAAGGTAATGTGACTGTTACTTCTATTTTAGGGACGATCGCGATCGCCCTTGCCACAATTAACGTTGTCGCTGGTTTCTTAGTCACCGATCGAATGTTGCAAATGTTCAAGAAAAAAGAGGTTAAAGCGTGAGCGATTTTCTGCCAAGTGGCATTCAACTAGGTTATTTAGTTGCCGCATCTTTGTTTATTATCGGTTTGAAACAGTTGGGATCGCCCGCGACGGCGCGTCAAGGGAATGTGTTAGCTGCGATCGGGATGTTGATCGCGATCGTTGGTACGTTACTGGAAAAACAAGTAGTCAGCTACGAATTGATTGCAGTCGGAATTATCGTCGGTTCCATTTTGGGAACAATTATGGCGAAAACCGTCGCAATGACGGATATGCCGCAGATGGTAGGTTTGCTTAACGGCTTTGGGGGCGCGGCTTCTGCACTCGTTGCTGTGGGCGAATTCTGGCGCTATCTCAGCATCCCGGAATCGCCGGCACCTGATGCGACAATCACGATCCTTTTGGGCGTATTGATTGGCGGAATCACTTTCACAGGTAGCCTTGTGGCGTTTGCGAAGCTGCAAGAATTGCTACCGGGTGCGCCGATGACGTTTCCGCTACAACAGCCGTTTAATGCCATGCTGGCGATCGCACTTTTAGTCGGCAGCGGTTATATGCTGGCGAATCCCGAAAATGTGCCGGTATTCCTCGGTTTGGTGGCGATTTCCAATATCCTGGGAATCATGTTTGTGCTACCGATCGGCGGTGGCGATATGCCCGTGGTGGTGTCGCTGCTAAACTCTTATTCGGGGATTGCGGCGAGTGTGGCTGGGTTCATTTTGATGAACAATATGCTGATTATCGCTGGTGCACTTGTGGGCGCGTCGGGGATTATTTTGACGCAAATCATGTGCAAGGGGATGAATCGATCGCTTTCTAGCGTACTGTTTAGTGCCTTTGGTAGCGGTGGCGGAAGTGCTGCGGCTGCTGGGGTTGCTGGTGGTGCGATCGACAAAACAGTCCGCAGCATCAATCTCGAAGAAAGTGCGATGATGTTAGGCTATGCGCGATCGGTAGTAATTATTCCCGGTTACGGGATGGCTGTAGCGCAAGCACAGCACGCGGTACGGGAGTTAGCCGACGGTTTGGAAAAAATGGGTGTTGACGTGAAATACGCGATTCACCCGGTGGCTGGGCGGATGCCGGGGCACATGAATGTGTTGCTGGCGGAGGCAAATGTGCCTTACCCGCAGTTGTACGATATGGACGATATCAACCCGCAGTTTGACGAGACGGATGTGGCGTTGGTAATCGGGGCGAATGATGTGGTAAATCCGGCGGCGCGTCACGATACGGCTAGCCCGATTTATGGGATGCCGATTTTGGAGGTTGATAAGGCTAAACATACGATCGTGATCAAGCGCGGGATGAATGCTGGTTTTTCGGGTGTAGACAATGAGTTGTTTTACAAAGATAAGACGATGATGTTGTTTGGTAGCGCGAAGGATGTGGTTGCGAAGTTGGTTGCTGAGGTGAAGCAATTGTAGGATTTTTGCGATCGCTGATGAAGGCAGATTAACGCGGATTAACGCAGATGATTAAACCCGGTTTATCCAATAAACCGGGTTTTTGTTTTGGGCGATTTTTTTATGCAATGCTAGCTTGGTTCACATATTCACTGGAAATGGGTGTATGTGAAAATCCTTGTTCTCTGGCTGTTTGAAACCATTTTTCTGCTTCTGTGCGATCGGCTGATACACCATCAGCACCGCACAGATAAATTCCTGCTAAGTTGTTTGAGGCAACAGCGTAACCTTGATCTGCGGATTTGATGTACCATTTAATTGCTTCTAATATCATCTTTTCCCGACCTAATCCTAAATGGTACATACTAGCAATGATGCACTGGGATTCGGCATTTCCTTGTTCTGCTAGTGGTTTTAACAAGGTAAAGGCTTGGGTATAATCTTGGGTATTAAAAGCGGCTAGACCTTTTTCTAATTCAGACATTTTGGTTCTCCGTTTTTTAGGTTAACTTTTACGGCCCTGGAAAGTTTTCGTTAAAAGATTGAGGACAGGGGCGATCTTTGGGCCAAGGGAATGTTGCTAAAGCTGCGTAACCCTTGCATTTATAAGCGCAAATTTTATAGTCACTATTAGGATCGGCAGACAAGAATTCTCCACTATATTCGCATCTTTTGCGTGGCTGCTGGCTAGTAGATTCACTGCTATCACTGTTATCTGGTTGCATGGTAACAAAAGGCGATCAATTATAAGTTTGAACTCATACTATAATATCATTAAATGAATCGAATACTAATATTTTAACAGTCATTAATAAACTCTATCTAATTGTTGAGATTTCTGATTTTGCTCTTTAAGCTGACGCATTTTCAAGACAAAAGGTGATGGATTGCGATCGTATTCAGCTTCAGCTTTTAGGCAATATTCTAACCAATCTCCTACATATTTACCTACAGTTTTGGGATTTTCCAGATAGTAGAGAATCGTAGCATAAACTTGAGCCATAGTCACTGTCCGAAATTTTTGAGCTATGGCTTCAGGAGTTTGGCCGCGGTGGATGTATTCGTAGAGAATGTGTTCGATACCGACGCGGGTTCCTTTGATGCGGATATCTTCTGGTGTTAAAAATTCAAAGTAATCTTCTAATTGCATGATGGTTGATCATTTTCCCTGTGACTTTTGGGCGTATACTGAGTTTAGCACGTCAGTTACGGGAACTCCGCCTACTCCGGCAGGGAATTAATTCCCCAGCCGTTTTCGGGAATACGTTAGTTAGCTGATGTAGAAATTCTCAACTTATTTAGAACTTGCGCGTCGAGACCAAAGAAACCGGGTTTTTCGCAGTTTTTACGGTTTTAAACGAAGTATTATCGAAAAAAACCCGGTTTCTGACTCCCTGTAAGTCCTATTATTATCGCTGTTGTTGTCTATCAAAATTTAATCGAGGATTCAGTACCGTGAGCAATAATGGAAATTTCTTTAACGTCGCAAACCTGACTATCGGTGTACTAGGTTTGTTAGCTGCTGTTGGCGGTGCGGGAATTGCTGTTGTTCAAGGTTGGACACCCCTGTTGGTTGGACAAAATGCTCGTTTTTCCTGCCAACTTCAGCCAGATACTCAGCGGGGAGGTGACGTTTGGACTGTTATGTACCGTCACGATAAAGGTGAACAACCTTGGCTGAAAATGGTGACAACTTTAGGCGGTGATTATACGCCTGTAAGACGCTGCCAAATAATTTCTGAAAGCTTGAACGATTATCGCAAAGATGGTTTAATTCGGTTAGCTTATAGAGAGGAGCCTAAGACGCCGAATCAATACGTGATTTGTGCTAAAACTAAGTTGAATAATAGCGACGAGGGTTGTCCGCTGTTGGTGACGTTGAAGCCCGGTAGCGATACGGAGGCTTATCAAGCAATGCGAGATATGACTGAAAATTTGTTGAATGGTGGTAATGGGGTTTATCAAAATAGCGATGGTAAGTTGGCACCTTCTAAGTTTTCTCCGTCTTCGCCAGAGATTGATTTAACTCCTTTTTTGGCAGAGGAGGATCGGATTGCTGGTTCTAATTCTGCTAAGTGATATCATCCCGGCAGCGAGGTTTATCCTTCCGAAGGAAGTGAAGCAATCGCAGAGGCTTGCGATTGCTTCACTTCGGCTCGTTTTGCTCGCAATGACATACAAGAATCAGGCCAATGTACATGATATAATTCCCCAGTGCCAGGTATCGAAAAGTCACAGACGCATGACTTATTGGATTTTGCCTATCTGACAATTATTAATAAAAAATTGAAGCTTTTATAGGTTATAATTTACAAGTCTCTATATGAGAGAAAAATGCACCCATTCTGTCGCCCACCACTCCCCCTTCTGACGGATTTGTAGCCGCCGGCAGGTGAGCTTCTGGTGCATTAGTATTAAAAGTAAATTGGGAAGACCCAAGCCATCCTACTTCTTCTTTCTTCTTCCAGCCGAGAGCCTCGCTAAAAGCTATCCATACTTTTGGATTTCCATCTAACTCTTTGGTGCCACCAAAACGTTGAAAAATGCGCTTTTGCACAGAAAAGCCGAAACGTCCATTACTGTATTTTACCCAAAGTTGATCCATCGCCCGTAAATCTGGACACGAAAAGTTTTCGATATCTTCCAGTTTTAGCGAATCTTCTCGTTGTCTTCCCGCCAGATATAACATTTTATTAGTAGTTTCCCGATCTGCTTCTTTCCACTGCCCAGATTCCAATAACTGATCCAGTTTCGTATAGTCTGCTTTAACAATCGGTTGATTTACCAAATCCGACTTTTTTTCCTGTTTTGTAGAGTCTGCTTTAGGAGAGGGTAGAACTACCAAATCCGACTTTTTTTCCTGTTTTGTAGAGTCTGCTTTAGTAATGGGTTGATTTTCCCAAGATTGATTTGCCAGATAAGTTTTAATCGGAATTCCCCTCGGAACTTCATCTTTCAACAAACCGTGAACTGCAACCACTTTACCGCTAGCATCTAAAACAGGCGCACCACTTATGCCAACAGAAACTTGAGCTGTATAGTTAATGCCATATCCCTCCGTCAACACAACATTAATCCTCGATACTGAACCTTCCAAAAATTCTGGCGCTAAATCTTCATTTTTAACAACAGGAAAACCAGAAATATAGATTTTATGTCCTAATTTTAGCTCGTTAGAATCACCAAAATTGACACTCGGATAAGGACAATTTTCCCCGGCAGACTTAAATGTCACCACGGCTAAATCGTAAGTAGGACTTGTTTGAATGCTGTCAGTTGTATGACTTTGTTTATCCTGATCAGTTTGCAGTTTCAAACTATAGCCTTTAACCACATGACCGGCCGTGAGAACAGTGCAAACTCCCTTTTTTCCCGGTACAATAAAGCCAGTACCGTGTCCGGCTTGATTTTCGTAGTAAATCAGCACGAGGCTCTTGTTAACTGTTTCAGCAATTTCTTGAGATGACTTCGGCTGGGAGCAACTTGTTAAGGAGAGTCCCATGAGGGTGAAAATTAGCCAGCATGAGCGCAATTTCATGAATTTTGCTGAGAGTTTTAGAGAATAAGGGAGTAAATGAATAATTTCTACAACAGTGATGTGTTGTTTTCTAGGTAGGAGATTAACATGAAAGTATACCATTTTTTTGCGATCGTAGCTACGGGTAAGGAGATGGGAGCGATCGCACGTAACAAGTTAAGATTAAAAGCCTCTCGATATCTCGCTGGTAGCCAAGTCTAGATCCCCCTAAATCCCCCTTAAGAAGGGGGACTTTGACTGCACTCTTGTCCCCCCCCTTCTTAAGGGGGGCTAGGGGGGATCTAGATTTTGTGGACTCACTGATATTTAAATATAATAAAATCCTAAAGAATTAATCGAACTGCAAAAATTGTACTAACCTTGGATATAAAGTCAATTAAATTCAAAAATTTTCAACTATGTCAGATCAACCTTTTAACATCCGCCAACTAAATGGCCTAGACTATGACGAAGCAGAACCGCTCCTGGATGATTATCAGGAAACGCTAATCGAGCTATTTGTCAATTCTCCCGAAGGAGAAGAATACTGTAAAACTTATCCAGACGTTGGATCTTGGATCTCGCACCTTATTTATTACGGTTTCGGCTATGAAGGTTGTACGCTACCTTCCATGAAAGCGGCAGATGTGGAAACTATAATCGAAGACTTATTTCCCAGGAAAGTGACTTTGCTTTCGCCGGAAGATAGTGAAAATGCTATCCCAGAATTATTGGCTTTCTGGCATTTTTTGAAACGAGAATTTAAACTGCAAAATGCCACTTCAATTATCAAATACCTGCGGGATATTGAGCCGGAATTTCAGGAAATTATGCAAGATTCCTCTAGATTCGGAATTGCCAAATCCTTTGTAACGATGGGTCATAAAGCAGGGTTTGACATGACTACGGAGGAAGGTCTAAAACAATTTCAGGAGATATATAATGCTGAGATTGCCCCTACGCTTGCAGCTAAAAACTCCGATATGTTTGGATGGTCAAGCCCACCGATAAGTGGTAGTGGTTTCCATCCCTCTAAAGTAAGTAAAGAAAAGCAAAAAAAAGCAAAAAAAATGGCGGCTGAATCGAGAAAACGCAACCGTACTAAGAAAAAATAAGGGTTTAGCAAGTATCTACTACTTCCTGATTCTATTTCTCGCAGCCCTAGCCATGTTGCTCGCCACTTCCCGCCCGCGAAACTTCCAAACTAACAAATAACATATCAACTGAAATCCGAATATCCCTAACACGATCGCACTTTCTTCCGGTGACATGGTGGTTCGATCGAACTTGCCACTATTCGGACTCGCTGGGATGTTATTTTTAGTTACATCATCCGTTTGCAGCTTCAAACTAAGTTCTGCGATCGCATTACTATGTTTCAATGTGCGATCGATTTCTGGAAATGACTGCGGTTGTCCGCAGCTTGTTAATGATAATCCAAGAAGGATAAAAATTAATAAGTAACAGCGCAATTTCATGGTTTTCACCTTGCTGTCAGCGAAAAAGAGAATAAATCAATATAGGGCTTACTCGCGGAGTTCAGAAACCGGGTTTTTCGGAAATACTTCGTACTCAGCCACAGATTCGCTGAACAACCCGGTTTCTAGACCCTGACGCGATGAATGCTCTATAATTTAAATAATATCAAATCCGATCGCACTTATGACTATACAAGAATTAGAAACTCAAGTCTTAACCTTAAATCCGGTTGATAAAGCTAAACTCATCAGCATCCTAACTCAAACTTTAACCAACGGTTCTCTAGGCATCAAAAAAACTCCTGGTGTGTGCGGCGGCGATGCTTGTATCGGCAATACTCGCATACCAGTTTGGTCGTTAGTAAATTATCGCACTCTAGGTGCAAATGATGGGCAAATTTTGCAAGACTTTCCTCATTTGAGTGCCGCAGATATAGTCAATGCTTGGGCTTATGCTGATGCTTACCCAGAGGAAATTGAAGCAGCAATAGTTAGAAATGAAGCAGCATAAAACATGGCGCAATTACCCATAACAGAAATTACCGACTCCGACAAAGAAACCGGGTTTTTTACCTAATCTGTCGGTAGCAACAAAGTATTTTCGCGAAAAACCCGGTTTCTGAGCCCCATGCTAAGTCCTATTTGCCCAAACCCACCCTAAAATCTTACTAAATGCACCAATATTAGGTAAAATCATTTGGGTGTCTGTGGATAAACTATATGCGTTTGGTTAAATATATTGCGATCGCCATTATCAATGCTTTCGGTGTCGTCATCGGGATTATCTGGGTTGCCATCCCTACGACAGTGGCTCAACCTACTCTAAACTACAAACTCGCACTCTCCCCGCAACAGCCCGACGGCGATACTCCGCAATCCCTACCGGAACTTTACAAATTGCGCGATCGCCTCAAGGTACAATTAGATAAACTTGCCCAAACTCCCGACAGCAGTCTGTTTTCTCCCGAATATTGGCAACCAGATAGCCCCCGCCACCAATCCGAAACTCTCACGAAGCAACTCCAAAACCTTCAAAATCAGATTGAAATAGAAAAACAAGCCAAAAATAACTGGGATGAAGCTGCTAGATTGGCTTCCCAAGCCGTCGTTATTGGACGCACTTCTAAAGCAGATCCCGCTACTTGGGAACAGTCGCAACGCTTTTGGCAATTGGCTATCAATAACCTTCGACTCATTCCCCACGGTTCTTTGTTGGCTGAACGGGCGATCGACAAAACCATCGAATATCAAGGAAACCTCACTCTCGCTACCTACGAATGGCAAGTAGCACGTTCTACACAGAAAATTAGAGCCGAGGAAGAACAGGTAAGAGAAATCGCTCGAAAAGAACAAGAGAAAATAGAATTTGCTCGCCGCGAAATAGAGAGACAAGAACAAGAGAAAAAAGAACTCGCCCGCAGAGAAATAGAACAACAAGAATTTGCAAGGCAAGAATTAGTCCGCAAAGAACAAGAAAAACAAGAACTTGCCCGCCAAGCAAAAGAAAGGGAAGAATTAGCACTAAAAGAACTCACAAGACAAGAATTAGAAAAGCAAGAACTCGCCCTCAAAGAACAACAAAGACAACAATTAGAACTCAATCAACAACCAACTCCTCAACCAACTTCCGAGTCAACCGCAACACCAACTCCAGAATCAACCGCAACCGCAACTCCAGCCCCAGTTACGCCCGCAACCTCACTCACCAACTTCTTCTTTGCCGGAGATACTAATAGAGACGGCAAAATTAATCAACTAGACGAAGCCGAAAAAGATAAATGGTCATTGTCCCGCGGCGCGCTCATTGTGTACAACGATCGCAATAACGAGCGCCGCAGCAAAATACCGACTTGGCAAGAAACCAAGGTTAGCGTCCCTCGCCGCGCAGCAATGCTTTCTCAAGTTAACTTAATCCTGTCGGACAACTTCAAAGATTCTCAATTATTTATCACCGCTGATACCATTGGCAGCCCTCACATCAGCGTTTTTCAGAAAACTGCCGGCGGCTGGCTACCTGTAGATATATCCGGTACTAAACCCATAATTTTCAGCACCAATATTGTTTTAGGAGTGGAAGCCAAACAATTTGCCGATCGCAATTGGAACGGCACTGTTAATCTCAAAGCAACTGCCGAAAATAACGGTCAACAAATCGCCGCCGCGACCATCCAAATGGGCGTTAGTCCTTGGATGATAGCACCAAATACAGCACCAGTAACAGAAGTTCAGGTCAGCGATCGAGGCTCGGCTAACAGTGAATTCATCTCCCAACTCAAACAAGCTGTAGAACCCACGGGCGCTCAAGTAAAAATCATCCAGGGCGATAATGCTTGGATGCAAGACAGTCAGAAAAATGGCTACGTTCAAGTTCCAGAAAAATCGGATACGCGTCAAGTTAATGTCGCGATTAAAAGCCCTAGCAATCCAGCGCTCGACAAGCCGGCTAAGTCAAATCAAGAGCGGGATTTGAGAGTATTTAAAATTGGCAAACCTCGCTCTTTAGACCCTGTGAATCAGTGGTCTGATGGATACGGAAATTTGCAGGTGACGCCGCCGATTCCCGGACACCCAATGGGTCGAGTTTATTACGGAAATTCGGGGAATGCTGGTTTTAATCCTGAGGTACTTGATTTTATTCAAGCTCAAAGAATTCAAGGCCCAGCGGTGGATATTGATACTTCTTGGCTTTTGACTCGCCAAGTCGATGAAATTATCAATTTTATTCCCAGTACAACTCCCGGAAAATATATAATGGCGATCGCCAGTCCAGAAGCCGGAGTTAAGTTATTGGAAGAATTGGCCCAAAAAGGGTACGGTGATGTGACAATCAATCGCGGCTTGAGCACTGAAACTACAGTCAGCGCTGCCTTGAACAATCCTGCTTTAATTCAACACAACCTCAAGCTGCAAAAGCAGAAACTCAATCCGATTTTAGAGAAGTTGAAAAGAGAGTTTGCCCTCGCAGACGACCAAATCGTTCAGGTTCCAGCGATGTTTGGCTACAGCGGTTATGCTTGGTGGCCGAATATGGTCAATTCGGTGCCTGTTAACGGTAAGTTGTTAGTCTCCAATCCGCGCGGGGCAATGATTGATGGTTTAGATTACACTCAAGAAAGATTGCGCCAATTGCTGCTTCCTGCTGGCGTTAGCGTGAGTTTTCTGGATGATAGGTATTATCAAGAATTGAAAGGAAACGTGCAGTCGGCGACGAATACTGTGAGGAAGCCAGAACCTATTCCTTTTTGGCAATCTTTGCCTAATAATTAGTAATTGGGAATCAGGAATCGGGAATCGTAATTTTGTAGGGGCTAGTTCACCAACAATACTCGCCTGTAACGAACAATCTCGTAAACCCGCCCCCACCCAACCGTAAATCTCAATATCCCCCATAAACTTGCCTCCCTATGCTAATATTTAGGGAAACTATGCTAGGAGTTTAAGAGATGGCTACCCTGCAAATAGAAAATATACCAGAGGAATTGTATACAAGGCTGCAAGAGTTGGCCGATGCTCAAAACCGCTCGATTAGTGCATTTACGATCGCCATTTTAGAAGCCGAGTTGTCAACAAAGAAAAAACCTCTTTCAGAACAACGTAAAAAATCTGTAACAGAACTATTGGCCGAAATCAGCCGCCGTCGCGAGTCTCGTCCGGCAAATATGGGGATGATATTAGATAGTACCGCTTTAATTAGCTACAAGTGATATTGTTTCCGGTTGTATGGAAATGATTTAACCGCAGAGAGCGCAGAGGACACAGAGAGAGATATAGAGAGCTTAATAATTCCTATGCAACCGAATTTGATATGAAAGTAGGGTGCGTCGTTGCGATAATCCCGGTAATTTACGACAATATATGAGCGACGCACCTACCGCGATTTTTTAGTTCACTTGCCCTCGACTTCGTTGGTAGAGTTAGAGGTCAAAAAAAAGCGGTTGAAACCGCCCGATCGCTATAATATACATACGACATTCTCAGCAGCCAAACCCGCGCTCAACTATGACACTAAAAGAATTAGAACCGCAACTCCTTTCCCTGACTCCGCCTGAGAAAGCTCAAGCAATACAGATATTAGCTCAAAGTTTAGCCAACACCTGGCAGGGCATTGAAAAAACTCCCGGTACTGTTGGCGGTAATGCCAGGATTGCAGGAACTAGAATTTCTGTTTGGGGATTGGTAGAGTCTCGCCGATTAGGTGCAACTGACGCTCAACTTTTAGAAGATTATCCGCATCTTAGTGCTAGCGATTTGAAAAATGCTTGGGCTTATGCTGAGGCATTTCATGACGAAATTGAATCAGCAATTAAGTTGAACGATATATAGCAGTTGACAGTTGACAGTTGACAGTTGACAGTTATAGAGTAGGGGAATCAAACCGTTGATGCTAGAAGGATAGTCGGTTTTATTGATGAGTTTATTTCTGTCAATACCGATGTGGTGGTTGCTATAGATACAGGTTTTAAAAGTTGGTAAATTTGCGATCGCCCCAGCCGACAAATTTCTCATAAAATTGGCTTGTAGTGAGGACTTCAGTCCTAAGTGCGAAGGGGACGCTCGCGCCCTCAGCATCATTCGACCATCACCGGATTTAATATAAATTGACACTCCCCGGCGTGAACGCGCGGGGATTCTTGGTTCAACCAGTCGGCTTGCCCGTTGATGTCACCACCAACGAGTAGAGGTCGGTCTGTCCCCAAGCGTTAATTCCGGTGTGCCCCACCGTATTTAAACTAATTCCTGCACGGGCTTTCAATCCTTTAGCCAAAATATTCAAAGCTGCATTGTGGTCGCGGTCTAACACCGTACCACACAGGCAAATATGAGTTCTGACTGATACCGATTTCTGAACGCGATTGCCGCAACTTGAACAATCTTGGGAAGTGTAATGAGGAGCTACAGCAACTACTGTTTTACCGTATACTTTCCCAAAATATTGCAACCATTGGGCAAACTGTGACCACGCTGCGTCGCTAATTCCCAACGCAAGTTTATGGTTTTTCACCATATTTCTTACCTGAAGGTCTTCGTAGGCTACGAAATCGTTAGATTTCACTACGCACAACGCTGTTTTAATGGCGAAGTCTTTACGCTGCCTACTAACTTTTAAGTGTTTTCTGCCTAATTTATTGATAGCTTTCTTACGATTGCCCGAACCTTTCTTTTTTCGAGAAACTCGTTTCTGCAACCGCTTCAAAGCTTTTTCACTTTTGCGAAGATGTCGAGGATTTGGAACTATTTCCCCGGTACTATCGGTGTAGAAATGGTTCAACCCCACATCTATGCCAATCGTTTTCCCCGTAGGAACTATTTCTTCTGTTCGCTCTACATTAATACAAAACTGAGCGTAGTAACCGTCAGCGCGACGAATTACTCTGACTCGCTTAATTTCCTTGGGCGCATAGAATTGCAAGTCTCGACTACCAAGCAATCTGAAGGTTCCAGCAGCAAAGCCGTCCGTGAAAGTCAGACATCTTTTATCGACCGAAAGTGCCCATCCTGATGTTTTGTATTCTACGGAACGAGTGTGTTTTTTGAATTGTGGGTATCCTTTTTTTCCTGGTTTTGACGCTTTGCAATTAGAGAAGAAACGTTGAATAGCAAAAATGGCACGTTCCGCTGAAGCTTGACGTGCCATTGAGTTAAGTTTTCGGGCCCATTCAAACTCTTTTGCCATAATGGCGCATTGTTTGTAGAGATCGATTAACTTAACTCCCTGATTGTCGATCCAGTATCTGAGAGCTTGGTTTCGGACAAATTGAGCTGTGCGGATCATTTCGTCTATGACCCGGTATTGCTGTGGCTTGCCTTTTAACTTGAACTCTAGTACAATCATGGGATAATTCTATCACATTTACGAGCAGGTGTTGCTACAAATTGACTATTTCAAGAATCTTTACACTCGAATTAAATCCGTCCTATAAGGACGGGGCTTTAGACCCAGCTTTTTGGTAAGATTGTCTAAAAGCAGTATTTGTACAAAAAATTTAGTCCCATGAGTAACGAACAGGAAAAAAATCAAATTTTGACTCAGCAACCGGAAACAATTGCTACTGACAGCGATGAGTTCGCGAATACTGTCATTACCAATCCCCATACAACTTCCGAACCCCCAGAAACTCCTACAGAAAATCTCCCC
Organism: Microcoleus sp. CAWBG27; assembly: GCF_020883145.1. NCBI lineage: Bacteria > Bacillati > Cyanobacteriota > Cyanophyceae > Oscillatoriales > Microcoleaceae > Microcoleus > Microcoleus sp. CAWBG27. The sequence goes on along the minus strand of NZ_JAHREU010000004.1, from coordinate 93,625 downwards.
AGTGACAATGTTTTAACAGCAACTTCCGAACCCCCAGAAACTTCCGACGAAAATCTCCCCAGTGAAAATGTTTTAACAGCAACTTCCGAGCCCCCAGAAACTTCCGACGAAAATCTCCCCAGTGAAAATGTTTTAGCAGCAACTTCCGAACTCCCAGAAACTTCCGATGAAATTGCCGCACCCGAAAATATTTCAACGGCAATGGACGAAACAGAAACAATTCCAATCACCGCCGAAAATGCGCCGGAAACCAGTCAAAATATCGGTGATTTACCTATCACAAATTACACCGCAAACTCCGATCGCAAATCAACTCCAATCTGGCAAATATTGGCAATTTTTCTGAGCGGAATGTTAGTCGGTTCCACGATCAGTCTCGGCAGTTTGGTCGCGTGGAGAATGTATCAAGAAAGAGCGAACCTTCAAATCAGATTGCCTTCGGACGTACCCTTGCCTGAAAGCCCTCCCCCTGTTCCAGCAGCGCGCGCCAACCGCCTGCCCGGTGTCCCCCCCGCACCCCAGCAGACACTGCCCGCCACGATCGCACCTTCGCCGACTCCGACTCAAGTACCATCGCTGTCTGGGGTTCCGCAACTTGCTTCCGCCTCGCCATCACCTTCTCCTGCTGCATCTCCCGCTGCCCTGGAAACCCCTGTAACTGAGCGAGTTAGCTTTCCAGCGGGTGCTATCGGAACGACTCTCAGCAATAGCTTGCCAGCCAACAAATCGAAGCGCTACTTGCTAGAATGCAATAGCGGCCAAAGCATGACAGTAAAGGTTCAAGAAGGTCAAGTTAGTGCAGATATTATTGCTCCTAACGGTGAAAAAGTAGGTACTGTTGATAGCACAGGTCAGTGGCAAGGTCAACTAGCCAGCAGCGGCGATTATACTATTGAAATTTCGGGCGATCGCCAAGCAAACTACGGAGTGAAAATTGAAGTCAAATAGCCAGTATAATTTTATCAGGGGGTAGTTGCAAAATACATCAACCCGCCCTGGTTGCCAATTACCCATTACCAATTACTAATTACCAATGGTCGCACAAGTATCTCCAAGCATCTACGAAGCAAAGACTCAGGAAATTGCTAAAGAAATCCTTAAGGCAACTCAAGACAAAAAGCGATCGTTTTTCGGTCAACTGCAAGACCAAATGCGCTGGGACGACAAGCTGATGGATTGGGCAATGGCCAGCCCCGGACTGCGGGTGCAATTGTTTCGATTTATTGACTGTTTGCCCGCCCTCCGCAGCAAGCCGGAAATTGCCCGCCACTTGCAAGAATACCTGACTGTGGAAGAGGTAGAATTGCCGGAAGCTTTGAAAAAATTGCTCAGCTTTGCTAACGCTGATTCTGTCCCCGGCCAATTGGCTGCGACGACGGTTGCGCCTGCTGTAGAAACTTTGGCGCACAAGTATATTTCTGGGGAAAATATCAAGCAGGTAATTAAAACCTTAGAACGGCTTCGCAAAGATAAAATGGGTTTTACAGTTGACCTTTTGGGGGAAGCTGTGATTACTGAAACTGAGGCCGAAGTTTATCTTAACCGCTATTTGGAATTGATGGCGGAATTGAGCAATGCAGCTAAGAATTGGTCGCAGGTAGATGCCATCGACAAAGCTGACGGCGAAACTCTGCCGCGAGTGCAAGTATCTGTCAAGTTAACGGCTTTTTATTCTCAGTTTGACCCGCTGGATGCGAAAGGCAGCGAGGAGAAAGTTAGCGAAAGAATTCGCCTGTTATTGCGGCGCGCGCAGGAGTTGGGGGCGGCTGTTCATTTCGATATGGAACAGTACGCCTACAAGAGTTTAACTCTCAGTATTCTCAAAGACTTATTGTTAGAGGAAGAGTTTCGCAGCCGCACGGATATTGGTATCACATTGCAAGCATATTTGCGCGACAGCAAACAAGATTTGCAAGGCATTATTGCTTGGGCAAAAAAACGCGGAAATCCGGTAACGGTGCGTGTGGTGAAAGGCGCTTACTGGGATCAGGAAACAATTAAGGCGATGCAGAAGGATTGGCCGCAGCCTGTCTACAATGACAAAGTTGCTACGGATGCAAATTTTGAGCAGATGACTCAGTTATTGCTGGAAAATCACGAATATTTGTATGCTGCGATCGCAAGTCATAACGTCCGATCGCAAGCCCGGGCGATCGCAATTGCCGAGACTCTCAATATACCGCGCCGCCGCTTTGAGATGCAAGTGCTCTACGGCATGGGCGACAAACTGGCTAAGCTTTTGGTCGATCGCGGTTATCGCGTCCGAGTATACTGTCCCTACGGCGATTTGCTCCCAGGTATGGCTTATTTGATCCGCCGTTTGCTGGAAAATACCGCCAACAGTTCGTTTATCCGGCAAAGTTCCGAAGAAATGCCGATCGAACAATTATTAGCCGCACCAGTCGCTAATGGCAATGACCAGATAGCTTACAGCAAAGTTTTCCCCAACGTCGCCGATACCGACTACGCCAATACCAAACTGCGGCAACAAGCAGAAGCAGCCATCAAATCTGTGCGGGCTAGCTTAGGTAAAACATATTTGCCGCTAATCGACGGCGAATACCAAAACACCGAAACAACAGTTAACTCCCTCAACCCTTCCAATCCCGCAGAAGTAGTCGGAAAAATCGGATTGCTGTCTGAAGAACAAGCCAAACAAGCCCTAGAAGCAGCCAAAGCAGCCTCCACAAGTTGGCGCAAAACCCCCGTCCGCCAGCGCGCCGGAGTCCTCCGTAAAGCAGCAGAATTGATGGAACAACGGCGCCACGAACTGTCAGCTTGGATGGTGTTTGAAGTGGGCAAACCAGTCAGAGAATGCGATGTCGAAGTCTCCGAAGCCATTGATTTTTGTCGCTACTACGCCGACGAAATGGAACGGTTGGAACAAGGGCAAAATTACGACATACCAGGAGAAACTAACCGCTACAGCTATCAACCGCGCGGCATTTCTCTGATTATTTCCCCTTGGAATTTCCCGCTAGCAATTCCCGTCGGAATGACAGTTGCATCGCTAGTTGCAGGTAACTGTACCTTACTAAAACCTGCGGAATTTTCCACAGTAATTGCTGCAAAGATAGCGGAAATTTTGCTAGAAGCTGGAATTCCCAAAGGCGTTTTTCAATACGTACCGTGCAAAGGTTCAACCGTCGGCGCTTACATGGTAAAACATCCCGACGTTCACATGATTACCTTCACCGGTTCTCAGGAAGTTGGCTGTCAGATTTATGCCCAAGCTGCGATTTTGCAACCAGGACAAAAACACCTGAAGCGAGTAATTGCAGAAATGGGCGGCAAGAATGCAATTATTGTCGATGAAAGTGCGGATTTAGACCAAGCAGTTGCTGGCGTAGTTTATTCTGCCTTTGGATACAGCGGCCAAAAATGTTCCGCTTGTTCGCGAGTGATTGTGGTCGAGTCGGTGTACGATACTTTTGTGCAAAGATTGGTAGAAGCCGCGCGATCGCTCAATGTCGGCCCAGCCGAAAATCCCGGCACTCAAGTCGGCCCTGTCATCGACGCTACGGCGCAGTCGCGCATCCGCGAATACATCGAAAAAGGTCGCGCTGAAGCTAAGATAGCCTTAGAAATGGCCGCGCCGGAAACAGGCTATTTTGTCGGCCCAGTGATTGTGACGGAAGTTGCGCCGACTGCAACTCTCGCCCAGGAAGAAATTTTCGGCCCAGTTTTGTCGGTGATTCGGGCTCGTAATTTCGATGAGGCGATCGCAATTGCTAACGGTACAAATTTCGCTTTAACTGGCGGATTGTATTCTCGCACACCTTCGCATATCGATCGCGCCCAAGCCGATTTTGAAGTCGGAAACCTGTACATCAATCGCGGAACCACCGGCGCTGTGGTATCGCGCCAACCCTTCGGAGGATTCAAACTTTCGGGAGTTGGTTCCAAAGCCGGCGGCCCGGATTATTTGCTACAATTCCTCGAACCTCGCACTATAACTGAAAATATTCAGCGGCAAGGTTTTGCACCGATTGAAGGAGTAGACGATTAATCATTCTTTGGTTTGTAGTGAGGACTTCAGTCCTTTCAATCAGGTTCGTAGTAAGGACTTCAGTCCTCTCTCTGACTATTAAGAAGGAAAGAAGGACTAAAGTCCTCACTACAAACCGTGTTGTCCTTTCAATCAGGTTCGTAGTAAGGACTTCAGTCCTCTCTCTGACTATTAAGAAGGAAAGAAGGACTAAAGTCCTCACTACGAACCGTGTTGTCCTTTCAATCAGGTTCGTAGTAAGGACTTCAGTCCTCTCTCTGACTATTAAGAAGGAAAGAAGGACTAAAGTCCTCACTACAAACCGTGTTGTCCTTTCAATCAGGTTCGTAGTAAGGACTTCAGTCCTCTCTCTGACTATTAAGAAGGAAAGAAGGACTAAAGTCCTCACTACAAACCGTGTTGTCTGTAGCGTGACATCACAAAACTTCTGCGAGATTAGCTAGTAAAAAAATGGAATCTACTAAAAATCGCGATCGACTAAATTCTCACAACCCTCCACTTGAGAAGTGGTTGCGATTTTTAATTATAGCCGTATTAGCGATCGGCATTTTATTTCGGTTCGCAAATCTCGATCGCAAATTCTACTGGATCGACGAAAACTATACTTCCTTAAGAGTTTCCGGCTACACCGAAGCGGAAATTATCAAACAAATTTCATACCAGAAAATAACTTCGCCCTCAGATTTACAAAAATACCAGCAGATAAATTCCCAAAAAACTTTAAGCAATACCCTAAATTCCTTAGCAACCGAAGACCCCCAACACCCGCCACTCTATTACATACTAGCGCGATTTTGGGCGCAATGGTTCGGCAGTTCTGTGACAGCAATGAGAAGTTTGCCCGCCGTCATTAGCTTGCTAGTATTTCCCGCCATTTATTGGCTGGCTTGGGAGTTATTTGAATCCTCTGCTGTGGCTTGGATGGCGATCGCAATTTTCGCCATTTCTCCCTACCACATCCTGTTTGCCCAAGAAGCCAGACAGTACAGTTTGTGGGCATTAACTACTATTTTATCCAGTGCAGCCTTATTGCGAGCAATGCGCCCGGATGTCAATCAAAATCCAATGTTGCTGATTTCTCACTGGACACTATACGCAGTCACAGCAGCAATGGGATTGTACACCCACTTGTTATTTATCTGGGTAGCCGCAGCCCACACAATCTACGTCGCAGTTATTGCCAACTGGCGCGATGTTAAAACATTTATTGCCTATTATGCAGCCGCAATGGTCGCCTTAATTGGCTTCATGCCTTCCCTCGTAAATACTGTCGAAAAGTTCAATCAAGTTAGAAGTACCACAGTATGGGCAGAACAGACAAATCTCTTCAGATTAGTCAGCAGGTGGGTGGGCGCCGTCTGCATAGGATTTTTTGATATTGGCACTGATGGGACTGCCAACGCCACACAACTAGCCTTGGTAATTCCCGTTGGCATCATGATTCTAGCTTTAGTCGGCTATTCCCTTTATTTTCTATGCCGGCAAACACCAAAACGGGTTTGGTTGTTGATATTATTGTTAATTGCCACAACTGCCTTATTTTTGGCAGTGCCGGATATACTTAAAGGCGGGAGGCGATCGGCAAATCCGCGATATTTAGTTCCTTGTTATGTGGGAATTCAGCTAGCCGTTGCTTACCTGCTGTCTGCGAAAATTAGCAACAATTTTGATAACTTAAAACCGCAAAGACTGTGGAAAATAGTTATAGTTGCACTGTTTTGTGCTGGCATCATCTCCGGTGGAGTTAGTTCTCAAGCTGATAGTTGGTGGAATAAAGGCAGCGGCTGGCTGCGTGCCGAAATAGAAGTCGCAGCGACTGTCAATCAAGCCAGCAATCCCCTCATCATCAGCGATGCGAACATAGCATACATCATGCCTTTAAGTTATCGCCTGCAACCAAAAGTCAAACTGCTAATCGAACCGCGCTGTTACACTTCTTGCTACGCAAATCGAGAGTTGGCAAGGAAAAAACCAGAACCTCCGAAAATTCCCAGCGGTTTGGGCGAGTTGTTTTTATACAGGCCTTCCTCAAATTTGCGATCGGCAATTGGGCAACAAAACTATCAAATAGATCCGGTGGGCGGTAATGGCGAACTCAATCTGTGGAAAATTACCAAAAAATAATTTATAGCGGTTCTCAAAAAAGTGAGGTACGTTGTTGGGCTTTAGCCCTCTTATATTTATTATATAGTAAGCGAGGTCGCATAAAAAACTCCATTTATAGTCATACCTCATCTTTCTGATAAAGGCTATAAAAACATTAACGAATCAAAATCTAGTTTCCCGGCAAATACTGCCCAGAAACCTGGTCTTTGGAAGTATGTCGCAAGTATAGTAGAACAGAATTACTTTTCGCGGTAAGCTATAATTTAAGGATCACAAACATAACATCAAAAATCTAAAATGACAGTAACTGAAACCTCTAACATTCGCAAACTGCTGTGCGATCCTGACTTAGGTCTGATTCCTCATCTAGAAAAATCGCTGAAAGACTTACACTCGTCTGCGATCGCCAACGGAGAGAAATTTAAGGTAGAACCTTACGATATCGAACTCAACAACTGCCACACTCAAAAGCATCCCAACGACCAAAAACCCCTTGTCACTCAGTCAGTGTTAATGAAAATTCCCCTGACTGGGAAAGTTCAAGACAAGATGCACTTATATCTGATCGCTAGTGAGTTGCAGAACCAAATCGATATCAAAATTATCGACTGGAGTGCCTTGGAACGCCGCCAATACGACATTCACGGCATCCCCTTAAAGCAGCCGATTACCAAAATAGATGGCGAGATGAATTACGAGTTAATATTCGATCGACCAGGCTACTGCTGCATCACTCTGTGCCGTCAATTTGACTTGACTTACGCCGCCAATTATTAAGGTTTTAGGTACGTTGTTGCGCTTCAGCGCTCTTTCTCATATATATGTAAGAGCGCTGAAGCGCAACAACGTGCCTTTGAAAGAGCGCTTAAGCGCAACAACGTGCCTTTTTAAACAGATCGACTCGCCGTTTCCGCCAGAATCTGCTTAATTTGAGCAGGAGTCAGACTGGGATTGGCTTGCAACATCAAAGCTATCACCCCGGATACGTGCGGCACTCCCATGGAAGTACCCGCAAAATATCGATAGGGAATCCCCGGTTGAGACAGCGGCACAGTTGAATAAACGTCCCCAGCATCGGCCCTACCGCCGTCGCCGCCCGGAGCGACAAAATAACTAATTGTGTTAGATCCCGCCCGGTTAGAATAATCACCAAACAAGCCGTTGCGGGTAACACCACCGACAGCAATTCCTACCTCATTCGCAAACTTAGCCGGATAATCTACATCCGGGCGAGCTTCATTTCCTGCCGCCGAAATCACCACCACGCCCTTAGCTTCCGCCGCTCGAATCGCGCTCAATTCGCGATCGTTGAACTGTTGACCGCCAAAACTCACATTAATTATTTTCGCACCATTTGCCACCGCGTAATTAATTGCGTTAATTTCATCTGAGATTCTGCCTACTCCTGTGCTATTGAGTATTTTCAAAGGCATAACTTTGGCAGTCGGAGCAGTTCCAGTTATTCCCACTCCATCCTTTTTGGCAGCAACTAAACCCGAGATATGAGTGCCGTGGCCGTTATCATCCATCGGATCGTTATCGTTGTTGGCAAAATCCCATCCCCGCACATCATCTACAAAGCCATTGCCATCATCATCTACGCCGTTGCTAGCTTTATTTCTACCTGCGGCATCAACGCCATTTTCTCCTCCATTGCTCCAAACATTCCCGATTAAATCCGGGTGATTGTAGTCAATGCCGCTGTCGATAACTGCTACGACAATGCCATCTCCAGTCAAACCCTTCGTCCAAACTTCTGGAGCTTTAATTAAGTCTCTGCCCCACTCGTCACCGCCCAAGTCTGGAACATCAGGAAAAGTGGGCACACCTTGAGCTTTAGCAACTGCCGCCGCCGCATTAACTAAACCAAACCCAAAACGAGAGTCAAAACCAGGTGAGTTGCTGGGATTGTCAGGAACAATAGTTGCAGGAGTTGCAGATAAATTTAGGGTAAAATTTGTATTACCTTGATTTTGATAAACTCGGACAAAGTATGTTCCGGCTGCCAAATTTTTGAGATCGATCGACTCTGGCGATAAACCGGATTCTTTAGCAGAAGCAATAATATCGGTAAAGTCAATAGAATTGTCGCCGTTAATATCTTTAATCACAGCCACGTCAACATCGGCACTAAAACCGCTGACAGTTAATTTAAAGTCGTTAGTTGCAGGCAAAGTAAAGCGGTAAAGGTTGTCTGGGCGGGCGTTGCTAACCGAGTCGGCGATGGTTTGATTGCTGCTCAAAACGCCTAAATCTCGGGCTTGGCTGAGTTGGTTGCCCAATACGGGATTTGCAGAGATGAACTTACCGCTGAGGTTTTGTGGTGATGTGTTGGCGACTAAGCCTAAAATAGCACCGGATTGGCGAATTTTAATTACTGTATTGGGAGTGCCGGAAACTGTTTCTAAAGTGAGGTCTGCTTCGGTAAGATTGTCAGTTAGTCCGATCGCATCCTCAACACTGTTAAAGTCAGCGATCGTGTCTGCAACAGCCGGATCTGAGACTGGGGAATTGCTGCGAAGCACAAAGGTATCTGAGCCCAAACCCCCTGTCAGCGTATCTTTGCCTCCATCGCCTGTTAAAACGTCGCTACCGTTGCCGCCGTTGAGGCTATCATCTCCCCTACCTCCTTGCAAGGTATCGCTGCCCTTTCCGCCAAACAGGAAGTCATTGCCGGCACCGCCGTTAAGCAAGTCATTCCCGACACCACCGAAGAGAGTATCGGAATTGGCACCGCCGAGGAGTCTGTCGTTACCATTATCACCGCTGAGGCGATCGGCATCCGAGGCACCGACAATAAAATCATTACCTCCGAGGGCAAAAAGTCCGTTAGGATAAGGAGTCAAAAAGCCTGGAGTTAATGCGAAACTATTGGGGCTATCATCTAAAAGATAGGAAAATCCGTCAGGGCTCGGGCCGGGCATAGAAATTTACTCCTTAGATAAAATCAATCTAAATTTTAGATTCAAAACATGAAATTGTCCTTAAAAAATCTACAATCCCAAATTCATTAATCAGGATCGGAAAATGGGAAAACAACACTTGCATCGAATTCAGAATTTTTTCAACCTCGCCAAATCACGTTTAAAGCCTTATTTGCGCTATGTGATTTTGGGCGGCACGTTTTTATTTATTGCCCAAGCTTTTGTAACTCACTGGCGAGAAGTCGCTAATATCCGAATTCGAGCCGAAAGTTTTCCGTTATTGGCTATTGCGGTTGGTGTCACGTTACTGTCTCTAATTTTTGTCGGCTGGGTGTGGATGTTGATTTTGCGCGAATTCCGCCAACCTGTCAATGCCGCCTGGGCGATTCAAGTTTTTCTCAAAACTAATATTGCCAAGTATTTACCGGGGAATATTTGGCATTTTTGGGGTCGCATCTTGGAGGCAAAAAAGGCAGGAATTGCGCCCAAAGCTGCTACTCTCAGCGTCTTGTTGGAACCGTTGCTGATGGCTTCTGCGGGCGTGCTGATTGGGTTGATTTGTTTTGAGCGGATCGATGGCTTTTTGCGAATTGTCGGCTGTGCTGCTATTTTAATAGCCATTCATCCCCGAATTTTAAATCCGATCGTCCTATTTGTAGAGCGCCTGAAGTTATCCAAGAACAAGGGCGAAAATTCCGAGGTTGGAGATGCTGCGGGCGATCGACTAATTTCGCCTTTAGAGTCTAGCTCCAATCTAACTAAAAAAATATCTAATGTCAAGTCTCAGCGCAAAAATAATTTGCCAATTAAACGCTATCCTTTAGTGCCGTTAATCGGACAAATCTGTTTTATCGGATTGCGGGGCAGCGGTTTTTTGCTAACGGTGATGGCTTTAAATCCGGTGAATTTTATCGATATTCCCAACTTGTTCGGTGCTTTTGGTTTTGCGTTTGTTGTGGGTTTGGTTGTACCGGGTGCGCCCGGGGGGATGGGAGTATTTGAAGCAACGGCGATCGCCCTTTTGGACGATCGCTTTTCTGTGGGTATAATTTTGAGCACCGTCGCTTTGTATCGGATTATCAGCATTCTGGCGGATGTTTCCGGTGCTGTGTTGGCGAAAATTGACAGGAAGCGCGGACACAGTAAATGAGCGGAAAATAATAGATCGGGCTAGCGGATTTACCCCGATTAGCTGGAGTCGAAAATATGTATTTTTATTAAGACTTTGGGCTTACGTAAGTATGCTGGCTATAGTTGAATTTAGACAAAATTTTGTCAAATAATCTGTTTGGCTAGTTAAGAAACAAAGCCACAAACAATATAGTCTGAATCAATAAATTTAAGACTTGCAAACAAACCGAGTTGTTCTCAGGAAAATCACAATTTTAGGTATTTGTACCGTCAAAGAAACGGTTTTTTTGAGTTCGGGTGTGCTAGTCCTGGATTTATGAAAAATTATTTACTTTAGGATCTGGGGTACACAGCCATGATACCAGTTTTATCAGCAGTATTTATCGATGCAGCAGTAACAGACTATCAAACTCTCCTCGATGGAGTGAAATTGGGAGTAGAAGCAATAATTATCGACTCCCACAGAGATGGAATCGAACAAATTAGCGAAGTCTTAGCGAATCGCACTAATATTGACAGCATTCATCTAGTTTCCCACGGCGAACCGGGAAGCTTGCAACTCGGTAAAACCAGACTATCTATTGATAACCTCGAAGCTTATAGCCAGCAATTACAGCAATGGCGGCGCGCCTTAACAGTTGATGCAGATATCTTGATTTATGCTTGTAATGTCGCAGCAGAATCTCGTGATTGCCCGAAAGTCCGCCAGGGAATTTATTCCCTGTTCGAGCGCGAAAGTCGGTTGAAACCGACTGAAAACAATTTCATTAAACAGTCCCCGATCGAGGACTTTTGCTATGAGACGGGGGTTGAAACGAACGGCGGACTCGATGAACAAGTTGTAAATAGTACCAACTTCCTCCACCGCATTGCCACTCTCACTGGTGCAAATATCGCCGCCTCCAAACATCTCACGGGGAGTGCAAAATTAGGAGGCAATTGGGAACTCGAAACAAAAATTGGTAACATTAAATCTCCCCTAGCATTCGAGTCAGACGCAATGGAAAATTATGCGTCTGTTTTGGCTACCTATAGCGTTACCAATACTTCCGATAGCGGTACGGGATCTCTGCGAAATGCGATTCAACAAGCCAATTTCAATCCCGGATTAGACACAATTAACTTTAACATTCCCGGCACGGGCCCTCATACCATTACCCTTTTAAATCAAGCGTTACCTGTCATCACCAGCCCAGTAATTATCGATGGCAAATCTCAACCCGGATATGCTGGGAAACCAATTATCGAACTCAATGGCAGTTTGGTACAAGTTGGTGGTTCTGGTAGCTTGATTGGTACTAACGGTATAGAATTGAGCAGAAGTCCTTTTGGGGGTCAGGAAGATTCCAGTGGCAGCACAATTCAGGGATTAGTTATTAATGGATTTGGAAAAGCAGCAAACATTTTTGGGGGCTTCGGCATTTGGGTATATACTAATAACAATACTATTCAAGATAACTACATCGGCACTGATATTAGCGGTACTGCTGCTGTAGGTAATACTATGGGCGGCATTAGAATCAACAGTGGCAGCAATCCTTTAGTGCCTAATCCCACACCTAACCCCATCACAGGCACTATTATCTCGCGCAACGTCATTTCTGGCAATGGTGCTTTAGGAGGCATATTTCTTGCGAAAATATCAGCAACAAATACCACAATTACGGGCAATTATATCGGGACTGATACCACGGGTACAAGAGATTTAGGCAACGAGGGTGATGGCATTATGATCCTCGATCGAAGTTCCAATCCTAATAATAATATCATTGGTGGAGCCGCACCCGGAACCGCGAATATTATTGCGAACAACAAGGGCAGCGGTATTGAGGTTAATGGAAATATCAGCAACCAAACGATTCAAGGCAATAGCATTTTTAATAACAAACGATTGGGCATTGACTTGATCGGTACTACTGGCGTGACTCCCAACGATGTGGGCGATGCAGATAAAGGCAGCAACAACCTGCAAAATTTTCCGGTTTTGACCTCAGTTAGCGGCAACACAGTCAAAGGCATTCTCAACAGCACTCCTAACAATAACTTCCGCGTCGAATTCTTTGCTAATAAAAGTTATGACTCCGCAGGTGCAGGTCAAGGTGAAACTTTTCTAGGTTTCCAAGATGTGACGACAGATAGTGCTGGCAATGCTAATATCAACTTTCCCTACACTCCAGTAGCAGGCAAACCGGTTCTCGCAGCTACTGCTACTAACAAAACTACAGGTGATACATCGGAATTTTCCCGTCGCAATCAATCTCCGATTAATTCAATACCGGGAAGAACAACTACTACCACAACTAACCCAAACAACATTACGATAAACAGCGGAGGAATACCTAATTATAACGTTTTAGCGACACCGTATCCGTCTGCTATTGACGTTTCAGGCGTGACGGGAAATGTAGACAGTATTACGACCACTATCAACAATGTCAAAACTTCGGATGGGGTTTATTCAGCATCACAGGTAATTAACCTGTTGCTAGTTGGCCCACAGGGACAAAATGTAGTGTTAATGTCTCAGGTAGGATCTGCACCGCTTAACAACATCACACTGAAGTTGGATGATAATGCTGCCTCTTTTCTTGGTTCTACATTTCCAACGTCGCTACCAAATATTGCTTCAGGAACTTACAAACCAACGAACTATTCGCCAAACGGTTTTCGCGATATTTATTCCTTGGTTATACCACCTGGTACGCCGACAGGAGCACCAGAAGGGCCTTACGGTTCGACTCTTTCTGTTTTTAATAAAACCAACCCGAATGGTGCCTGGAAGTTGTATGCAGTTGATGCCAACCAAGAGAATGGTGTGGCATCCGGTGCTACTATTCCTGGAAATATTGCCAGTTGGAGTCTGGACATTACTACCGATACCGGCACAGCAACCACAACTCAAAATACTCCTCGCATCTTCTCTGCTAGCAACAGCAATAGTATCTCTGTATTTGACTCAGATAGCGAGTTGGTGGAAGTTAATCTCAGCGTCACCAGCGGCAATCTGACACTCAAGTCGCTGACGGGAATTACCGGATCTGGTAATGGTAGCAACATCCTGATTTATACGGGAAAACAGGCTGATATTAATGCTGCTTTAGATGGTTTAACTTATACGCCGAATCCGAATTTTGTTGGTACGGATACGCTGACTGTGACGACAAAGGATAATGGTGCCCCGGAATTAGGCGGTGCTCAAACGGATGTCGATTTTGTAAATATTACCGTCAATCCGCCAACACCGACACCAACTCCGACTCCGACTCCGACACCAACTCCGACTCCGACTCCGACTCCAACTCCAACTCCAACTCCGACTCCGACGCCGACTCCGACACCAACTCCAACCCCAACTCCAACCCCGACTCCGACTCCGACACCAACTCCGACTCCGACGCCGACTCCCACACCAACTCCAACCCCAACTCCAACCCCAACCCCGACGCCAACTCCGACGCCGACTCCGACACCAACGCCGACACCAACTCCAACACCAACTCCGACACCAACGCCAACTCCGACACCAACGCCAACTCCGACACCAACGCCAACTCCGACACCAACGCCGACTCCAACGCCATTGGACACTCCGACACCAACTCCGACGCCTGCGCCAACTCCGACGCCAACTCCTGTGGCTGCGCCAACTCCGACGCCATTACAAACTCCGACGCCAACGCCAACACTTGCGCCAACTCCAACGCCTACGGAAACTCCCACACCAACACCAACGCCTGCGCCAACTCCAACGCCTGCGGAAATTCCAACTCCCACGCCGACGCCCGGTGTAATTCCTTCTCCTGCTGCGCCAGAGTGCATTTGCGATGCTATTGACTATCCAAATCTCAACCAGCCCAACCGAATTGATAACATTATTAACATCAACGGTAGCGGTGAAATTCAGTTTGGCACGCCGGAAAATAATGCTTGTTATGGCAGCCCAAATCCGAATATTTTCGTTGCGGGTTTAGGCGATGATAACATCTACGGGGGCGAAGCAAATGATATCATTTACGGCAGCCAAGGCAACGATTTTATTGAGGGCAATCAGGGCGACGATATCCTGTTTGGCGGCAAGGGTAATGATATTATTGTTGGCGGTAAAGGCGAAGATATCATTTTCGGAAATAGCGGCAATGATTCGATACACGGTCAAGAAAACACCGACTTAATTGTTGGCGGTGCAGGTGATGATTTTATCGACGGAGGCAGGGGGAACGATCGCGCCTTTGGAGGCAAGGGAAATGATATTATCTTCGGCAGCGGAGGCGAGGATTCTCTCTACGGCAATTATGGTGATGATACCCTCTGCGGAGGCGTTGGCAATGATTGCCTGAGTGGGGGTGCTGGCAATGATTTGCTAGACGGGTGCGAGGGAAATGATACTTTGATTGGCGGTTTGGGGGATGACTGTCTGATTGGATGTGCTGGCAGCGATCGCTTTTTACTCTCTACCAATTCCGGGAGCGATATTATTGCCGATTTTGAGAATGGAAAAGATTTGCTGATTCTAGGTAATGGCTTGACTTTCGAGCAATTAAATGTTACTCAACTCAGCGGTAAAACGTCTATCCAGTTTGTACCGACTGGGGAAATTATAGCTGTTTTAAATGGAGTTATGCCTCCCAGTATTAATGCAGCAAATTTTACTTTGATTTAAATTTGTACATTACTCTAAGGTATGTTGTTGCGCTTCAGCGCTCTCTTATATATATTATGAAAAGAGCGCTGAAACGCAACTACGTACTTTCATATATAAGAAAAAAGCGCTCAAGCGCAACTACGTACCTAAATATCAACTTTCCTCGCTCATTCAAAATTTATGCACTTCGAGTCTAATAAATCGGCTTTTTTCCAATCTTATTGAAAAATTTGTCAGAAAGAAGGATATTTTACCTATTGATTTTTGCAGAATTCTTGTGGTATATTTTAGATAATGGAAATGGTGACTTACATTTTAAAATTGTCACCACTCCCATTATTAAATAATACTTTTTTGAACCGTCAAAGTCAAGCGTTTGACCCTAAAAAAAGGGCGATTTTTTTTAATTCATGCAACTAAAATTAATCGACGCCCATTACTAATTCTCCACTACCGTCAATAACTTCGCCGATCGCAAATGCACCAATTCCCTGAGATTCAAACCACTTAACAGCCTGCTCGACTTCCCGGCGATCGACCAACAGCACAAAGCCAATACCCATATTAAAAGTATTAAACATATCGGCCGTCGCAACTGAACCCGCTTCAGCAATCCAGTCAAAAATTGGCAAACTCGGCCAGCTACTGGTGTCAATTTTCACAGATTGATTGGCTCCCAAACAGCGGGGCAAATTTTCCGGCAAACCGCCACCAGTAATGTGAGCCATACCGTGAATTTCTAAACCGCTCTTAATTGCTTCGAGGACTGGTTTCACATAAATTGTAGTCGGAGTCAGCAGCACTTCTCCTAAAGTTTTGCCGCCCAACTTTTCCGGTTGGGAATTCCAATCAAAACCTAGATCGCCCGCAATTTTTCTCACCAAACTAAAACCGTTGCTGTGCACACCGGAACTAGCCAGCCCCACAGCCACATCTCCCACCCGTACCTGGGAAGCGTCAAGCAATTTGCTCTTTTCGACAATTCCCACGCAAAAACCAGCCAAATCGTACTCACCTGCTTGGTAAAAACCGGGCATTTCTGCGGTTTCCCCTCCGAGTAAAGCACAGCCCGCTTGCTTGCAACCCTCAGCAATTCCTGTCACCACCCCAGCTAATTGTTCGGAATTTAACTTTCCGGTTGCTAAATAATCGAGAAAAAAGAGGGGCTCGGCGCCGGATGTCAGTACGTCGTTGACGCACATCGCCACCAAGTCGATACCTACCGTGTCGTGCCGATCGAGATCGTGGGCCAATTTCAACTTAGTTCCCACGCCGTCAGTGCCCGAAACCATCACCGGCTCTTTTAAACCCTCCGGAACGCTGAAAAATCCGCTAAATCCGCCGAATCCGCCCAAAACTCCCGATCGGTGGGTACTTTTGACTGTATTCTTGATGCGATCGACAAAAGCTCTGCCCGCCTCAACATCCACACCTGCTGCTCGATAATCCATAAGTCTGCCAAATCGATTTGTACGTTTTAGTTTATTCGGAACCGTCAGTCGATTTTGGATTTTGGATTTTGGATTTTAGATTTTGGATTGGGGATTGGGGATTTTAGACTTCCAGCTAAGCGCCAACGTTGAACGAACCGTGGATCTCGGATCTCGAATAGAGTCTAAAATTTTGGGCTCACAGCAAGTATCCGTTTGGTTGCGAACTCAACCTTAAATACTTGACAAACAGATTTTTTCAGGCTAATCCTTCGGCAACCATAAAATACGCGAATTTTTTGTAAATTTTTGTAAAAATTTCTGGAATCCTGAAAATGGCTGTAACCACTGCAATTAAAGGACTTTGTCAGACAGAGTTCTGAGAAAATTTGAGCAATATTGCTCAAATGTATCGAAACAGCGATCCCCAAGCGCAAAAGTTTGTGGTAGTCTGTTGCAGTTCGTTACCAAAACACAAATTGCGGATCGAGTATGAGTTGTCAAAGATCGGGGAAGTTTCAGCCAATTTTTTTTGGGGCTGAAGCATTACAGCAAAAATGCACCCGGATACTTTGCTTTGACTCACGGGGGAATGGCGAAGGGATCGAGAAAAATCCTTGACGCCTGCCGCCAAATGGCCAATCCTCCAATCTCGGTTGGCAATGGCTCTTCACAAAAATGGACGTATGAAGGAAAAATTTGTTGGTGGTTTACTCGCTGTCCTGTTAGTTCCTGTGGTAGGAACGGCATCTTCTTGTCACGCACAAGCGACAGACGCTCTGAAGCCAGACTCTCAGGGTTCCAAGCAGCAAGTAATTGCCACCCAACCGTCCCCGCAGTTAAACGCAACTCGGGTCGAAGCACAAAAAGTTGGACAGTATCAGTACCAAGCCAGAGCTGACATTGACCAAGACTCGATCGTCAAAATTCAGCCCCACGACTTGGAGGGGCGACAAGCAGTGACAGTCTACGTGCGAAACATTCCAGTCATCACCTTTCTGAACCCAAGCCAGGAAACCAACACCAAAATTGGAGAAACTGGCGATCGCAAAGCCAGTGGTAGCAGTCAGTCAAAAGTAGCCGGCACAAAAGAAAATCCCAAAGCCGGAAACACTGCCAGCAATTCCACCAATCAAGAACCAGATCCAATGTGGCGGGCATCTAGCTTAGCAGCAAGACTCAACCAACTAAACCGCAACAACATCGATCCCAACAGCATTACCGTTAAGTGGGAAAAAGGCGATCGCTACATAATCCAGGCAAACGGCGAGGATTTGGTAAGCATCAACGCTCAAAACATCCTCCCCGACACCACGAGCAACTTCAGCCGAGATGCGCTGCAAGTAACCAATCGCCTCCGCCGACTCCTGGGCAACGCCCCACCCTTGGAAGCAGTGGCAGGCCAACCCGAACCAGAACCAGAAGCCCCCGTGCTATCTTTGGGCCCAGTTCAAGTGCGGCTCAGCGGCTGGGCTTCCTGGTACGGCCCCGGATTTGATGGCAACCTCAGCGCCAGCGGCGAGCGTTTTAACCAAAATGCCTTGACTGCTGCACACCGCCACTTGCCCTTCGGCACTTTAGTGATGGTGCGAAATCTGGACAACGGCCGATCGGTAGTAGTTCGGATTAACGATCGCGGCCCCTACGTGGGCGATCGGCTGATTGACTTGTCGGCGGGCGCAGCCAACGTGCTCGGAATGATGAGCAGCGGTGTTGCGAGAGTGGAAATCCAAGTAATCGAATCCAAACAGTAAACAAGTGTAGGACGTTCAACAGTTGACAGTTGACAGTTGACAGTTGACAGTTGACAGTCACCTCTACTGGGAATAAAGACGATGGGAGTAATGAATAGTCTTGTTTTAATTTCTCCCTATAAGGGTGAAGGCTTTAAACCAATTCTTTCTGAAAAGGCAGCACAATAAATAAGTTATCGGAAGTGTAGAAGGCAGAAAGTAGAATAAAACTGACATCTTGGACTCGTCGAGTCCCGATGCGGGCGAGGCAAGTTGCTAACATCCGTGCAAGATGTCCGATCGAACAAATTCCGACAAACAAAATTCTGCATTCTGCCGAATGCCTTCAGGAGAGTCTACCGGTGCGCCTGTTTACTAGCATTGCAGCACTTCGCTGCTACTTAAATTCACAAAAGTCTGCTGCACCTCACGTGACAGTCGGTTTGGTGCCGACGATGGGAGCTTTGCACGCCGGACATCTCAGCTTGATCCAGCGGGCAAGACAAGACAATGCGATCGTCCTAGTCAGCATTTTTGTCAACCCGCTGCAATTTGGCCCGACAGAAGATTTTCAAGATTATCCCCGAAATTTGGATCGAGACCGGCTGCTGTGCGAACAAGCTGGCGTTGATGCCATTTTTGCTCCCCCAGCCACAGAAATGTTTGGGAATCCAGGGGGCGATCGCGCAGCAACCGACAAAACCGTCCAAACACAAATTCAAGTTTCATCCTTAACTCAAGTAGTGCCGCCACCGGCGATGACATCGGTGTTGTGCGGCAAGTCTCGGCCCGGTCATTTTCAAGGCGTCGCGACAATTGTTACCAAACTTTTGAGTTTGGTGCAGCCGACAAAAGCTTATTTTGGTCAGAAAGACGCCCAGCAGCTAGCAATTATCCGCCAACTGGCCTGGGATTTTAACTTGCCTGTAGAGATTGTTGCTTGCCCGATCGTCCGCGAAGAATCAGGACTAGCAATGAGTTCTCGAAATCAGTATTTAACAACAGAGCAAAAACAGCAATCCTGCGCCCTCTTCCGCGCGCTGCAACAAGCCTCAAAAACTTTTGCTTCAGGCGACCGCACCTCGGCCACTGCACTCGCTACCGCGCGCGCCGAAGTGGCAGGAGAACCAGAAGTTAAGCTCGAATACGCCGAACTCGTCGATCCCGATACTCTGATGCCGTTGGAGGTGGTGGAAACAGCGGGACTTTTAGCCGTAGCAGCCAGAGTCGGCTCTACTCGGTTGATTGACAATATAATTCTGAGGAACCGCAGGCCAATTGTGGCGATCGATGGCCCGGCGGGCGCTGGCAAATCTACCGTAACTCGCCAAGCAGCAAAAGCTTTGGGCTTGTTTTATCTCGATACCGGCGCGATGTACCGGGCGCTGACTTGGCTGGCTTTGAAAACAAACACGCCGATGTCCGACGAATGTGCGATCGCCGAATTAATTAGTTACAGCTATTTGGAATACAATCTCGATCCGGCATCTTTTATGCTGAAGATTAACGGCGAAGACATAACCCAGGAAATTCGCAGTTTGGAAGTGACATCTCGCGTCTCGGAAATGGCGGCAATTCCCGCTGTGCGCCAGTTTCTAGTAGATGAACAGCGGCGCTGCGGTACAAAAGGTGGGATTGTGGCAGAAGGCCGCGATATAGGAACTAATGTTTTTCCCGATGCGGAATTGAAGATTTATTTGACGGCTTCGGTACAAGAGCGATCGCGCCGGCGGATGTTAGAACTTAAAGACGCCGATCGGGCTAATATTAGTTTGACCCAGTTAGAACAAGACATCGCTCTGCGGGACTCCAAGGACAGCACTCGCCCGATCGCACCTTTACGGAAAGCTGCTGATGCTGTGGAAATTCAAACAGATAATCTGACTGTTGACGAAGTTATCGATCGGATTGTCGGCTTGTATCAAGAGAGAACCGGCCCTAAAAGTTAATTTGAAGGCGCTGGGGCGGTTGACAGTTGACAGTTGACAGTTGACAGTTGACAGCTAACAGTTGACCGAAGAAGAGCGACCTCTACCATTAAGTCCGAGGATTGGAGTAATGAATAGTCGGATTTTAATTTCTCCCTCAAAGACTTGGGGCTTTCAACCAATTCTTTCTGGTAACTACCTTCCGGAAGATTGCCACTATTCCCCGTTTTGATCGGTTAGGGGAACTCTCGCTGAAAATTCTTAAACTTGTTAATCCTGCCGAGTGCATCTGTGTTTTGCTTTTAATGCCGTGCGAGTAGATATTGTAGGGTGCGTCAGCGAGGAGCCGAATTTTTTGGTGGGGGAGCCAGAAGTGGCTGACGCACCCTACTACAAATGTGACTGTCAAAAGAAATGTTTTTTTGCAAAAATGAGATGCTCCCATCCTGCCGGACTTCCCCGCGATCGGTTAGTTGGAGTAACATTGCTAGGGACAATCTGATTTAAGATTATCCTCTAAGGTGAACTAACTAATATCAACATAAAATCTAGAATTAATTGTCGAAGGTGTGAAGGAGATTAATGACGTGACAAATATCAAACGGCTTTTGAGGCGGCGAAAAAAATTAATCGTTGCTTTTCTGGCTGCTGCGGGCAGTTTTTTGCTGGGTGTAACGTTGCCGATGAACTTGCGCGCCAATCAACCAGCGCCACCGAGACAGCCACAAGTCTTGGCAGTATCCTCGCCAGAACCAAAACTGATATCTAATGTTAGTGGAATCGCAGGAGCGATCGCCCATCGAGTTGAAGTTTCCCAACAAGCCCTAGCTCAACAGCAGGAAACTCGTTTTCAATCATCCCTACCATCCCAGTTTAAAGGTACCATGCTGCGTCAGGCAAAACTGGACGAACAGCACAAGGCGATCGCCCTGACATTTGACGACGGGCCCTGGCCGACAACTACTAGACAAATCCTAGAGATTCTGAAGAAAAACAATATTAAGGCTACATTTTTTTGGGTAGGAAGATACCTGCAAACATATCCCGAACTTGGCAAACAAGTTGCGTCAGCCGGTCACGCGATCGGCAACCACACTTGGAACCACCAATACATTAAGTATAACGAAGACGGTGCGGCTCGCGAGATCGATCGCACGTCATCATTAATTGAGGAAGTAACAGGCGTCAAAACATCAATGTTCCGGCCGCCAGGAGGCATTTTAAATAATGGATTGGCAGCTTACGCACAGAAGAAAAATTATGCAGTTATCATGTGGTCTGCTGATTCTTTAGATTGGCGGACTGCGACGCAATCCTTGATGGACAACGTGATGCGGCAGGCAAATTCTGGTGGCATTGTGTTGATGCACGACGGTGGCGGCAATCGTTCGAGAACTGTGCAAGCTTTGCCGGATATTATTGCTAAACTCAGAAAGGAAGGGTACAAATTTGTAACAGTTCCAGAGTTATTGCGGATGCAAGAACAAGTTTTAAATAAGCAGGAGACAGCACAAAAATAAAAACATGGGATAGTGGAATTAATCACCATTTTTCCATTTTTGACAAATCGATATATCCATCACAATTAAATAACCTTAGTTCTCATAGAAGAAAGGACTAAAGTCCTCACTACAAACCTACTGATATGTTCG
>NZ_JAHREU010000004.1:0-71970 GCF_020883145.1 Microcoleus sp. CAWBG27 | reverse complement strand
TAGTGAGGACTTTACCCCTCATAGAAGAAAGGACTAAAGTCCTCACTACAAACCTACTGATATGTTCGTAGTGAGGACTTTACCCCTCATAGAAGAAAGGACTAAAGTCCTCACTACAAACCTACTGATATGTTCGTAGTGAGGACTTTACCCCTCATAGAAGAAAGGACTAAAGTCCTCACTACAAACCTACTGCGCCCGGTTACTATATGGTTCTTGATTGCTTTAATTCCATTTCCCTTTTTCGTTATTCCTTATTCCCCTGCACAAATCGATCGACAGTCGCTATGCTGTTGTAATAGAGCACCAGTCCGATCGCACTTGTCGATCGCGTATCAGCCATGACCCAAAGTCTCAGTGCGACAGGCATACCCCCCGCCTTCCCCGATCACACTCAACTCCCAGAATCTGACGGTACTTTTGTGAAAAATTTCCAAGAGCATCCCCAGAGCATTTTGCTCACTGACTCCCTAGAAAGCACGCTGCAAACTCTTCATCCTGACGGACAATATGCGATCGGGCAAGATTGTGGCATCTACTGGCGCGAAACCGACCCACCAGAAAAGGGTGCCGAAGCGCCTGACTGGTTCTACGTCCCTAACGTTGGGCCCCTCGTGGACGGCGAAATTCGTCGCTCTTACGTGATTTGGCGCGAGTATATGGTGCCAATAATTGCGATCGAGTTTGCCAGTGGAAATGGTTCCGAAGAACGAGACAATACACCTTTATCTCGTTTACCAGAAGGTACTACTCAGAAACCAGGGAAGTTTTGGGTATACGAACAGATTATCCGCATTCCCTACTACGCCATCTATGTAATTAAAACTAGCCAACTCGAAGTTTACAATTGGGTGAACGGCTGCTATCAGCGATTGGAACCGAACGATCGCGGACATTACCCGATCGACCGCATGGGTGTAGAGTTAGGCCTATGGGAAGGCAGCTATCAAAATCAGACACAGCGGTGGTTGCGCTGGTGGGATAGTGATGGGAATTTGTTGCTGACGGGGAGCGAGCAAGCTCGACTCGAACGCCTCCATACCGAACAGGAACGACAGCGGGCTGAAGTTGAAAGTCAGCGGGCTGAAGCTGAAAGCCAGCGGGCTGAGCGCGCTGAGCAAACACAACGAGATGCGATTCCCCAACTGCTGGGAATGGGTTTGACTGTCGAACAAGTTGCCCAAGCGCTTTCGCTGTCAGTCGAGGATGTGCAGCGTTTGGGATAAAGCTCTGCTTCTTTGTCCTTACTATTAGATCTCTGGCATAATTGTTGTGGAACAGGCAGGATGCCTGTTCTTGACTGTATTTTTTGCCAGAAGTCTATGGCAACAACTTCTCCATAAATACAAGACATGAACTATCGTTGTATCTATCAATTGGATAAAAGCCCAGCTTCCTATAAAATTTGAGTGCCTCTGGTTGTCGCTCTTCGTTTGCTAAGTCAAGCCTAATCTTTCCATAACCTGCTGCGAGTGCGAAATCAAAGAGTATTTGAGCCATTTTCGAGCCTAATCCCTGTCCTCGATACTGTTTGAGAAACCACATCCGCTTGAGTTCGCAGATTTCACGATCGAGTTTTCGGATTGCTCCGGTGCCTACAACCTTTTCGCGATCGACCAATACCAAAAATGTGCCGTTATTGTCGAAATAGTGCGATCGCACATTGTCAATATCAGACATGGAATCGTAGCGACTCAACTCATCCTCGGTTAATACGCCCTGCCAAATTTCTAGAGATACCGCCTTAACTACTTGCTTAGCTTGTTCAATTTGATGCTGCCCGATTCGTTTAATCTCAACCATTTGCTTTGCTGTAAATCTTCACTAAGCTGTCGCATACTTAAATTGTATGTTTAGGGCGGGCGAGACGCCCACCCCACAGGACTTTTGTTAAACTTTACCCTACAAGTTAAATGCACTTGGGCTTACGAATTCACACTGAAATCTAAGGGCAAATCTTGCAACTGAGAATCAACCCAAACAGCCGCAGCAACTCCCGATCGCAAAGCAGCTTCAATTTGACCTTCCCCGCACAAATCCCCCGCACACACCAACGGCAAAGTTTCTTGGGCTACCAAACAAGAAACAGGTAAAGGATTCCGACAAAAAGCATAGCGCCAGCGGTGAACCTGCAACCATTCCGGCTGATTCAGCCAAGGGATTAGATGTTCGGAAGCCCGATCGAGCAATTGCTGTCCTACGGTTGGCAAATCAACTGATTCGAGATGGCGATCGGCAAAATCACCGCTACTGTGAACCACAAACACCGGCTGCTGGGAGTCTAGCCGCTTGCTGCTGTCCAAACCAATCCAACCTAAATCAGCATCATCGGGAAAAGCAACCGATTTCCACTGCGGATTTAAATTGCTTAAATCTTGCTGTTTTGCAGCAGAATAGCCAGCCATAACTGTAATGCAAGCGTCGTATTCTACAGAGCGCAATTTGTCAATAAAATCAGAGGACAAACCAAGTTCTGCATCCAAAAACATTAAAGCTTGAGGAGCAGGAATTGCCACCACCACAGCCCTAGCAATTAATTCTTGAGGTAGCTCTAAATTGTCGTCGGTAACTTCCAGAGCAAGATGCCACATTTCACTCTCAGTACGAGAAATCGCTTTGACTCGGCGGCCGTACCAAACGTCTAAACCCTCTGCGATATACTTACCGACAGCATTCATCCCAGCAGGTGCGACATAACAAGAACTAGGGATAGATAATATTTCTCCTTGTCGGAATTCTCCCACGCTATCCGTCCAGAGTTGCAAGATCTGCCGATCGACCAAAACATCAATTAACGCCTGCACCGCATCCCCCTGCGGCTCCAAATAGCGAGCTCCGTGATCGGCCCTCGTGCCATGTACGCGGCGAGTAGCGACTCGTCCGCCGGGGCCGCGAGATTTCTCAACAACCGCCACAGAATAGCCAGCCAGACGCAACTGTCGAGCACAAATCAGCCCCGCCATCCCCGCACCGATCGCCACAACATCGAACATAGTTAAACTGTCAGGTATTTTTGATTTACCAATCAGCATAAAGGCTGCGGGTCAAAAGATGCTCTGCACCACAAACATAAAAGCCCAAAGCCGTAGCGGGGCGTAAGCCATCGCCCTCCGCCAGGTAGTAAAATAATCGACAGGTAAGATTAGTTAAAAAAAATGTAGCGATCGGCAACTTCCAAAGCGCGCAACTCAGGGACAATCTAAAATCTAAAATCTACAATCTAAAATGGTATACGGGAGGGCAAAATCTTGGACGAACTCAGAGCAGCACTAGAATTGACAACAGAAGAAGAATTGCAGCAACTAACCGAACTTCTGTTCAGTCGCAAGTTTAACCCTTTAGATTACGTGCAAACTCCCGCACCCATAGACGTACAAAGTCGCGATCGCGAAGCATGGCTAGACGCCGTAGAACAAAGGTTTCGCTACCTTGCAGCCGACGGGTTGACGGTACTGAGAGGGCGAACCGAACAAGTAACTTACAGACAAGCACTAATTCAAGTTTGCCGCTATCTCAAAATCCCTTATCCCAAACAGTTGTCAACCACCGACTTAGAGGCAGAAGTATTTCTGCATTTAATGGGCCGCACCTGGAAGCGTTTACCCAAAGACGAACAGCAAGCCCTGACAGTCCGCGTACAGCGAGCAATTGTCGATGCTAAACTTTCTGAACCGTTGCCAATTTCTGCTGAAAAAGACCCGCTCGGTTTGCTGTTCAAAGGTGGTAGCGCTTTAGCCGTTAGCTCAATTTTAAAACCCATGTTGCTGAAATTGATGGCCAATCAATTTGCGCTGCACTTTGCTACCTATCAAATGGCCACACAAGCAGCGATCGCAGGGACTGCAACCGCAGCAACCCAATTTCAAAATTATGTCGCAATTCAGACGGCGCGGCGCGGTATGGCAGTAAGTGCTGCTCGTTACGGTGCAACGCGGAGCGTGTTTTCATTGCTCGGCCCGGTGATGTGGACTTGGTTTTTAGCAGATTTGGGTTGGCGATCGATTTCTACGAACTACGGGCGCATTATCCCGACCATTTTTGCCTTAGCTCAAATTCGCTTAACGCGATCGGAATGCGTTTGGGAACTAGCCTAGCGATGTTGGATTTTGGATGGAAGAATTGAATAATTGGGAGTTGGGGTGAATATCAAAAAAATGTGGAAATTAGCTGCAAAACAGACAGCCAAAAATCTCAATTCTCACCTGCAAAAACATCCCGATCGCCGCCTGCAAATCCCTTGGAATTGCGCTCAAATTGGGATACTGATTTTTCCGACAATTCCGATTTTGGGAGCTTTAGGAATATTCCTGGGATTAGTCGGCACTTGTCAGCAAAAATTCCGGCAAATCTGCCGCAGCCCGCTGAATCGAGGATTCGCAATTTTGAGTGTGCTGCTAGTCATCACGACGATTTTTGCCAACAACCGCATCGAGGCTGTTTTAGGCCTGTGCAATTTTTGGCCATTCTTTATATTGTTTGCTGCTTTCAGCAGTTTAATTCAAACTCCGGCTCAGTTGCGACAGTTGTCTTGGATAATAGCAATTAGTGCAATTCCCGTAATAATTTTGGGTTTGGGACAGCAATTTTTAGGTTGGAGCGGCATCGATCAATTGCAGCCTGTTTTTGGCTGGGTACTGGAACCAAAAGGCAATCCCCCCGGCCGCATGGCTTCTGTATTTATGTACGCTAATATTTTAGCCTGCTATTTAACAATTGCTTTTATTTTAACACTCGGATTGTGGATGGAAGAAGTCAGTTGTCAGTTGTCAGTTGGCAGGAAGAAGGAAGAAGGAAGAGGGAAGAAGGGAGAGGGGGAGAGAGGGAGAGGGGGAGATTTGCCCAATAACCAATTACCGATTCCCAATTCCCAATTACCAATGCCCAATGCCCAATGCCCAATTCCCAATGCCCAATGCCCAATTCCCAATGCCCAATTCCCAATGCCCAATTCCCAATGCCCAATTCCCAATGCCCAATTCCTATTTTTAAGTTTTGCAGTAGCAGGAAATGCTGTTTGTTTGATTTTCACTAATTCTCGGAATGCTTGGGGATTGGCAGTTTTGGCAGTTTTGGGTTTTGCATTTTATGCTGGTTATAAAAAAATATTAGCTGCGGTTTTTAGTGCGGTGGGTGCAGTGTTTTTGTCGGCGTTTGGCCCGGAACCGCTGCGGCAATATTTACGAATAATTATCCCGGCTTTTTTCTGGGCGAGACTCACGGATGAAATGTTTCCAAATCGCCCGACTGCTACTTTGAGAACTACTCAATGGGAATTTGCTTGGTCGATGGCTCAGCAGCGTCCTTGGACTGGTTGGGGATTGCGAAATTTTACGCCTCTCTATCAAGAGAGAATGCACGAATGGCTGGGTCATCCTCACAGTTTGATGTTGATGTTGGCTGCGGAAACGGGATTGCCGACAACGCTTTTGTTATTTGGTTTAGTTGGCTGGGTTTTGGCTAGGGGTGTTTTGCTGTTGGTGAATTGGCAGGTTTCTGCTGTGGATATTAAACAGGAGCAAATAGCAACTCTCGAAGCACCAGAAAATAATTTACTTCTCAATCAAAATTCAATATCTACTAGCACTAATCAGGTGATTTGTCAAGATGTCGCAAATGCCGATCGCCTAATTTTCTTCAGCTATTTACTAGCCTTCGCCGCCTGTACGCTGTTTAACACTGTAGACGTGACGCTGTTTGATTTGCGGGTTAATACTATAAGCTGGCTGCTGTTGGCGGCGATTTGCGGAATAGGGAATCGGGCATCGGGCATCGGGCATGAGTAATTATATCATGTCCGATCGAACGCTCTCGGAGTTTGTAGTGAGGACTTTAGTCCTTCTATGGATGCGGACTAAAGTCCTCACTACGAACCTTTTTTATTATGGTAATCGACCGGGCTTGATATTATTGGTTGTTGGTTATTAGAGCGAACAACTAATAACTAATAACTAATAACTAATGACTAATGACAACTGTCAACTGTCAATTATTATTCCACCGTCACCGACTTCGCCAAATTGCGCGGCTGATCCACATCCAAACCTCGGCGCGCGGCAATGTGATAAGCCAACAATTGCAGCGGAATCACTGTCACAATCGGCGACAACAATTCATCCACCAAAGGCACCGGCAAAACGTGGTCAAAAATATCAGCTTCCGCCGCGCCTTGCTTGGGCGTAACGCCAATTAAACGGGCGTCGCGGGCCTTGGCTTCCTGAGCGTTGGAAAGGACTTTTTCGTAGACGCTTCCGGGCATTGCGATCGCCACTACAGGCACTTTAGCATCCAAAAGGGCGATCGGGCCGTGTTTCATCTCTCCCGCCGGATATCCTTCAGCGTGAATGTAGCTAATTTCCTTCAGTTTCAGCGCCCCTTCCAAAGCAATCGGAAAGTTAATTCCCCGCCCTAAAAAGATAAAATCTTGGGTTTCAGTAAACTGGTGCGATAATTCCTCCACATACTGTTCTTGAATCTCCAAAAACTTCTCGATTTGGGCTGGTAACTGGCGCAAACCAGTAATAATTTCTGCCAATCTCTCGTTACTTATAGTTTGCCGCTGGTGCGCCAAATCCAAAGCTAAGAAATAGAAAGCCATCAACTGAGTTACAAAAGTTTTAGTTGCGGCAACGCCAACTTCTATCCCAGCGTGGGTGTGGATAATGTGCGGCATCATGTGGGCGATCGAGCTTTCAGTCCTGTTAGTAATGCCCAACATTCGCGATCGAAATTTATCGGTAAAAGCCGCACGACGCTGCTGTTCCATCCCCAAAGCAGCCAGCGTGTCCGCCGTTTCTCCCGACTGAGTTACCCCAATAATTAAAGTATTTGCTGTCAGCGGTGCGGGCGCGTAACGGTACTCAGAAGCGTACTGCACAGCCGTGGGAATATTAGCTAACTGTTCCAACAAATATTTGCCAATTAGCGAGGCGTGCCAGCTCGTTCCGCAGGCGAGAATGGAAATTTGTTCGACATCGGCACAAAGTTCTTTTGGCAAGTTGAGATTGATGGGAGAGCCTGGATTTCCGGGCTGCCAATCGCTGTCTAAATAAGTCTCCAAACAAGCTCGAACGACTGCCGGCTGTTCGTAAATTTCCTTGTGCATGAAGTGCTTGAAGCCCTGTTTCTCGACAGAAACCGGATTCCAGCCGAGCAGGCGCGGAGTTTTTTTCAGCCTTTGCCCTGCAAAGCTGTAAACTTCTACTCCCATCGGAGTTAGTCTTGCCAATTCGCCATTTTCGAGGGACAAAACAGCGCGGGTGTGAGATATTAACGCTGGCGTGTCGGAAGCACAGAAAAATTCACCTGCACCAAAGCCAATCACCAAAGGAGCTTGCTGTCTGGCGACAATTATTTCGTCTGGAAAATCTGCACAAATCGCGGCGATCGCAAAAGCTCCTTCTAACCGATTTACCGCCTTTGAAACCACGTCCAAAAACGACAACTCAGTAATTTCCTCTGCTGTTGGATCTTGTCCTTCTTCCTTCTTCCTTCTTCCTTCTTCGTTCTTCGTTCTTCCTTCTTGGAAAATTTCAGCTATTAAATGAGGGATAACTTCTGTATCCGTATCCGAGACAAATTTATGTCCCTTGGCTTTCAATTCTTCGCGCAACTCGCGATAATTTTCGACAATTCCATTTTGAACTACGGCAATTCGCCCGCTATTATCTAGGTGAGGGTGAGCGTTATATTCCTCTGGTTTGCCGTGAGTTGCCCAGCGGGTGTGTCCGATACCGATGGGAGCGGGAGAGTCTATCTCTGCTAGCTTTTCCCGGAGGTTGTGCAATTTGCCTTTTGCTCGGATGCAGGTAATTTTTCCTTCGGAGATGGTGGCGAGGCCTGATGAATCGTAACCCCGGTATTCCAGTTTCTCCAATCCTGATAGCAAAATCTCGCTTGCTGCTTGCGTGCCGATATAACCAACGATTCCGCACATTTAAGGTACTACTCCTGCTTAGCGATCGCGATAAAACCCAATTTTTATCATTTTTACACCAGTTGCAAAAAAGAATGCAACTGTAGGGAAGCTCTCAACCATGATACTCAGTCGATTTTAAATTTGAGATTTTAGATTTGACTTGCAGCTTTGAATTTGGAAGCTGGAACTAAGATCTAAAATTTTGATTCCGATCCTGACGCTCGCGTCGGGGGCTTGCGCCTGTTTGTTGCCGGTCATCGAAAATCCAAAATCCAAAATCCAAAATTGTATTAGCTTCTTCCTGTCGCAGAATGCAGATTCCGCGACAAAAAGAGAGGGGGCAATTTAATCGCCCCCTCTCCTGTGCTCGTAACTCGATCGACAGTTCGATCGATATTTAGTAAGCTAGACCCATACTGCGAGTGGTTTCTGCTCCCAGGTAAACCCGGATGCTCAGAAAATCGGTAGGGCAAGCTGTTTCGCAACGCTTGCAACCTACGCAGTCTTCGGTGCGGGGAGAAGAGGCAATCTGAGCTGCTTTGCAGCCATCCCAGGGCACCATCTCCAAAACGTCAGTCGGACAAGCGCGGACGCATTGAGTGCAGCCGATGCAGGTATCGTAAATTTTGACTGAATGAGACATTGAATAAAGGCTCCCAACGAGTCACTAAAAATTTGCTGGCTCTGCGAATTAACAGATTTGACGGCGAGGTGCCACCGCTATAGCCTGCACAGAGAATCAAAGGCTAGTCTACCGCAGTGCTTGGAAGCACTTCGCGAAAAAGCGACAAAACTTCACAGTCGATCGCACTTGGAGTGCTTTGTAACTAGGTTCGATCGTTCGGACTTTAGTCCTATCCGAGTTAGAAAGGACTGAAGTCCTTACTACGAACTTTTATAAACGACTAAAAGCCTAACTTTTCCAATACGGGCTTTGTGGAAACAATATGTCTGTCGAGTCCTAGTTTTTTCGGCTCCACACCCAAAGCCAAAGCCACCAATTGCGGTAAATGCAGCACCGGCAAACCCAATTTGCGATCGATGACTTTTTCCACTTCCGGCTGCCGCGAATCCAAATTCAAGTGACAAAGCGGACAAGGAGTCACCATGCAATCAGCTCCATTGTCAAGAGCATCTACAATATGTTTGCCCGCCATCTGAAAAGATTGGTTAGTGGCATAACTCGCTAGCGGCCACCCGCAACACTGCGTCCGCCCTCGATAATAAACCGGAGTTGCCCCGATCGCCCGAAACACATTTTCCATCGATTCCGGTTGGTGCGGATCATCGTAAACCAGCTTATCCTGAGCTCGCAGCAGATAACAGCCGTAAAAAGCCGCACACTTCAAACCCGAAAGCTTGTGAGTGACTCGCTTTTGCACTTCCTCCAAGCCGTAATCAGCAACGATCGCCCACAGGAGATGTTTCACCTCGGTACTACCTTGATAAGGCGAACAGCCTTGTTTTTC
Source organism: Microcoleus sp. CAWBG27 (assembly GCF_020883145.1). Classification (NCBI taxonomy): domain Bacteria; kingdom Bacillati; phylum Cyanobacteriota; class Cyanophyceae; order Oscillatoriales; family Microcoleaceae; genus Microcoleus; species Microcoleus sp. CAWBG27. Next base: position 62,586 of record NZ_JAHREU010000004.1, on the reverse strand, counting down.
CAGCAAACCGTTGACTTTTTCTACGTAGTTGGGATCGGTTTTTTGGGATTCCTTGAGGCGATCGTCCACATGACCAATTACCCCTTGACAAGTGCTGCAATGGGTGAGCAAAGGCAAATTCAGTTGCTCAGCCAAAGCAATATTGCGGGCGTTGACGGTATCTTCCAGCAACTGCGAATCTTCCTTAAAAGTACCAGAACCGCAGCAGGAAGCTTTTTTGAGTTCCACCAGTTCGATCCCCAAGGCTTGAGTCAGCGCTTGGGTAGAGAGGTAAAGTTCGCGGGCGGCCCCTTGGGCGACACAACCAGGAAAGTAAGCATATTTGAGATTTAGGGATGGCATAATTGTTGCTGCTGGGGAGACAAGGCAAGGGACAAGAAAGGAGGGCGATCCTCTTCGAGGGCTGCGCTAACGAAGTTGGGATGCTTCCTCTCATATCCTTACCCAGTTTTAGACAATTATGAGTCAATCGTTGAGGCGGGTAGCTATTAACCAACACGATCTAACCCAGAGTATGTTGACAATACTCCGGACAGAATTTGGGCAGGTTTTGAGGCTCAAACCCATATCCCGCCGTGGGTGGGATCTTTTTATTCAAAGTTAGGGCTCAAGCTAACTTTGAATAAAAGGCTCAAGCCTTAAACTGCAAGCTCTGAAAGCCTTATAGAATAGTTCAAAAAACTGTCCGGAGTATTGCATGGAAATTCAGAAGGACGATAAGACTAAGTAGTGCTTGACATAAAAAGAAAAACAGGTGCATAATATCTTCATAGGCATAAATTATACCTACCTACGGGATCATACATAATTAGACTTCAGGGTTATCAATGAGGCAGTAGTTGGAAACTCTTGGTTTGCATCCAAAGTTAAGTTTTCATGACCTTCTGTGCTGTCTCATACGATCTGCATTTTATTTAGATCGTTAGGCAAGATATCCTATCTTGACTATCTCGTAACAAATTTATGTCAAATTTTCCGGAAATTACGTAGATACACCAGCCTAATCAGAAGGCTAACCATTAAACTACCCAGGATAACTTAATATGCCAGATGCTACAGAACTTGCAAAGCTCCTTGTTAGCTTACTATGTCCTGCATTACCCTTCCTCATGAAAATTGGTGAGAAAGTTGCTGAGGGGGTTAGTACCGACGCTGTAAAAGCTCTAGGAAAATCCAGTTGGGACAAAGCTAAGAATGTTTGGGCAAAACTCAGCCCTCAAGTTGAGCAGAAAGGAGCCGCCCAGGAGGCAGTCACTAATGTAATACAGCGTCCAGATGAGATTTCGCAGTTTGCGTTAATTAGTCAAATCAGAGATATTCTCGAAGGAAATCCAGAACTGACTCAAGAGTTGCTGAAGCTAATGCAAGAGAAAGATTCAGAACATGAGCGCGCAGTAGATAAATCAGTTAATCTCCAGAGTGGTGGAGTTACTGTTCGAGGAGACTTCCACAATCCTGGCGGAACTTTTGTTGGTGGCGATCAACACAATGCAGGTAATAAGTAAAATTTCTAACCCTGCTAAGTTAACTGCTATGTTCATACCTGCCGGATTTCTTTAAAGCGCCATGTCTATTGCCACACCTCCAGGCGATGTCAATGAGGAAAATCTATCCCCTGAACAACCCAAACAGGAACCTGCAAATGTTGAAAAAAAAGAAAAACCTTCTGATGATGAGCGTGAAAAAATCTTTCAATCATTTGTAAAGAAGGAGTCATCTAGTGAGAATAAGGTTGATGAATCTCAACAGCAGTTTCAAAACTTTGCAAAAAGATTTGTCAGCGAGTTCATAAAACAAGGTGGTTCAGTAGGCACTATTAACTTCCAAACTGGTGGTACACATATCGATGGAAGTTTTTACAACAGTAGTGGGCAGTTTGTTGGTGGTAGCCAATATAATGATAGTAAGAGTAATTCAGAGGGAGCTTCCGATCGCGATCCTGCAACTTTAGATGATTTTGATTATGCTGCAATACCTTTGCCAGAAAGGGTAGAGCGTTGGTTTGAGAATTACCCAGCGATTCATCATCGTTCTCTAATGATAGCGATGGCGTTTTTGAACGGAAGTGATTGCAAATCTATTATCGCTTTGAGCGAGAAACTAGAGTCTAAAATACGTTCAAAATTAGGCAAAGATACTCAGGAACTAGACGATGAAACCCTCAAATTTAAAATGTTAGGGTTTAAAAAACGACTGAGGATAGTTCTTGCTTATACTGAAGATAGCCATGAAAATACAGAGTTTGGGCGCAACTCATTTGAGATTTCCCTGTTCAATGACCAAAATTTTCAAGGTGCTTTATTAAGGTATATTTGGCAGGAAGAAGACTATTACTGGCAGATAATTCTTGATTGTTTGGTAGAACTTGGTACAACACAGGGTTCTCTGACAAAAGTTCGTCTTGCTGGTGCGCTCAGTGAGTCTTGTAAATATCGCTTTGACCTAGTGCGTGAAATGGTTTTAATTCCCTGGGCAAAAGCTGATAATCCTTCCCAGCGTTCGTTAGCAGTATTATCTTTGAGTGTTACTGCCTTAGGCGATGATGAAAATTCTCCTCAACAAGCACGAAATATACTATCCCATTGGAGTACATTAAAGAACTCGCCCAACTTAAGACGAACATCCATAGAAGCTTATAGTCTTTACGTTGGTTTGAAATTTCCAGATGATGCTTTTGAGAAGTTTCAGAAGATTATAAAATCAAATGATGTTAGTCTTTTTTCAGATATTTTAGAAGGCATAGTTATGCTTTTTGAAATGAGTGAATCTATTCCTGATAATCGATTGATTATCTTAAAACATCTTGAGACATGGCTAAGGTATGACAGAAAAGAATCTTGCCATGAAATGGCTGCTTTTGTTACTTGGGGCATTATGAAAACATCAGAGACTTCAGTAGATAATTTCACTTACAAAAAATTGCCAACGCTATTTTGGTTAGCCAAGACAGATGAAAAAAATTCACAAACTGTTTCGTCACTTATCAGATCTTCTCTAAATCTTAAACAGACTCGTTCTTTGGTGATAAAAGAGCTAGAGTCCTGGTTTAATTTTGTAGAAAAAGATTCTGAACTGAGGCAACCTCTTGGAAAAATTATCACTAGGATTATGAAACATGGAAATTCAAAAGAACGGCTCCGCCTTAAGGGCTATCTCAAGAGGTGGGCAGATCGAGGAAATTCATATGCAGTAACAATGCTGGCATTTTTACAACAAAAAGGATTAACACAGTAAAGGAGAGAAACTATGCAAGAAACATTCAATCCAATTTTAAGCCAAGAAGATGTTCGAGGCTGGTCTTTGACTAAAGAGATTCCTGTACCTGCGCCCAATACAGTTCTCGTCTTGTCTCGTAGTGGCGGTGAATTGTTAGTCATTAGTCACACAGATAAACCGATCTCTTTTAGTAAATTTAAATTTGGGGGATATAATTTCTTATACAAAATAGATGTTGGTGAATATGTACTAAAAATTGATTGTTCCTTACCTTCAAAAACTTCTGGGTTCGACTTTCCAACCACAGTAGAAATTACCTGCTCTGTTTCTGATGCACAAATCATCGTAAAGGCAGGGACACAGGATGTCGCTTCAGTTTTAAAAGCACGGCTCATTAATGAGATGAAACAAATTTCTCGTGATTATGATTTGCGAGAAAATGCGATGGCAGAAAAAGATATTAATAGAAGTGTGAGGCGCAGAGTTGTTGATGAACGCTGTTTTGATGACTTAGGATTGCGAGTTCCTCAACTGGTAGCTTCATTGCAAATTGACTCATCAGCGATCGGAAGTATCAAGCAAGTAACCTTAACCGAACTGAATGAAGCTGCATTATTAGCTGACAAAGCGGCTCAATTTAGACTTGCCCAAGCTGAAGAAATTGCACAACTCAAGCTTGATGAATTGAAACGTATGCGTGCTTCAGCTAGTCAAGAGCATTATGAGAAACTTCTAGGAGGTGGTGAAGCCAGTCTACTTGCTGCCTATCTAGCGCAAAATCCTGGAAATATTGCTGAGCTGATCAGTCGTTTTGATCAGCAAAAGCAGCTTTCTTCTGGTAGCAATATGGAACTATTTAAAATTATGCTGCAAGAAGATGCGCTTGAAGGAGCTGAACTGGGTGAAGCTAGCATGAGAGTTTTACGGCGAGTAATGGGTTTAACCGAATCACCAAAAGCTGCTTTGGAAGGTAATGCAGCAAACGAAGACCTACAACCACTATCTGATGACGATGACGATGATGATTTGGACGATGTGCCGAGTTAGAACACTCGTTATAAGTTTCTATGAATTGTAAATGTAGAGAAAGTTAGGTTTTAGAGTAATGAGCTTATTGCACCTAATCTTGCGGAGCATTTGGGGGGGGCTAATCTACTTGCCTATGCCGTGGCAAGCACTTGTCACTATAACCCTTCTCATGTTTTTCTTGCCACTTTTATTATTACGCTTGATTCCTTGGCTAATTGCCAGGGCTTTACAGCTTATATTCTTGCTAGCGTATAGAATTGTTTATGGACTATTTTGGTTTTCCTACAAGATTGAACCTTTTTTACACAAGTCTGGTGATGGTATTACTGATTTTTTACAGGAAATAGAGAATTTTCTTCGAGGAGTACTAAGAGTTATTGAGCAAACAAAAGAAGCTTGTCAAAGTCTTGAAAGAAGTGCCTTTAAACGGAAGTGGATCGTAGGTAAAAAAAGCCTATATTTGACACCATTGATTACTTTACCATTTTGGTTTATTCGCCCTTGGCTGGATTTTTCACCGGGAGTAACCTCTCTAGTTGATAAAAGTATTGAGACTTGGTGTTCCTTTGAACATTGGAGTATGACTGGTCAGTGGCAACCTTCTGCTTTAACTTGCACTTACCCAACTCGATCATCGCGCTGGGATAACAGTTTTAAGTTCATTGAATATCAAAACAAGCAAATAATCTCCGATCTCACAGAAAAAATCAATCAAAAACCAGGAGATGTAGAATTTCTGATAAATCGAGCTAATGCTTATTTTAATATTGAAGAATATAATTTAGCACTTGAAGATTTTAAGAGAGCTTTAGATTTTAACAGTTCTTATGCACCTGCATATGTTGGTAAAGGTAGGGTATATCTTGTAATTAGAGAGATTGATAAAGCTTTCACGGAATTCAACAATGCACGTCAAAAAGATCCTAAATATGCACCTGCTTATGTAGGACGTGGTGATGTTTATCAAAGAAAAAATGATAAACAAGCTGCGCTGGCAGAATATCAAAAAGCATATCAATTAAATCAGCAGTATGCTCCTACTTACTATAGTCGAGGAGACGTTCAATGCTACTTATTTGGCAATCAGGTAGAGGCAGTCAAAGATTATAATATAGCAGAGGAAATTTATCGTTCACAAGGCGATCTAGTGAATGCCTGGAAGGTAAGACAATCACTTAGTAAACTAGATACTTTGTATAAAATTCAGCGAGGTGATACTCTAAGTAAAATTGCTGCTCGTTTCAATACTTCAGCACAAGAAATTGCGTCAGTAAACAGTGATAAGTATCCTTCTCTGACCAATAATCCAGATTCCATAGAAACTGGTTGGGAAATTAGAATCCCAGCGTGCAGATCAACATCACGTGAATAGTGGCGATATCTAACAACGACCTGGAGCAGATGGACAAAAGATATTGGTGCATACAACGGAAAACCGAGCCTGGTGTAAAGAAAGAGGAATTAGAATCAGTCGGTTCCCAAAAGGCAAGACCTTCAGCCCATGCTAGCAAAGAAAAAAAGAAGCAAGCGTTGGAAGATGAGATTAGAAAAAGATGAGACGATCGCACTTCGCTTGGATGCTGCAATGGCAACTCATTAATCAGCGGATTCATAACAAGGCTAGCCCTGTCAAGGTGGTGAAGAAAGCCTTCAAACGGTTGAAATTTCGTTTCAGACGATCGTTCAATCTGATTGTTTTCAATCCAGATCAACAATAAATCTTGTTTATTATCGATCGCCAACAGCTAGGATCGCGTAAATGTGTCGGTAGCACCTTGACATGGCTGGCATAAGGCCCATGCACACCGATCATATAGAACTGGTTGGATGAGTTCCAGGGGCTGTTTGCGACGGATGAACCTAAGACCAAAAAAACGATTTTGGGCCCATAAACCGGGTTTGACGGAGAAAAATACTTCGTTGTAGACCGCAGATTCGGTGAAAAACCCGGTTTCGAGGAGTCCCAACAGTCCTTAAGTTGACCACGGCCCACTCCCTAAACAGAGGGTCAGTTAGAAAAGCGGCAAGCCTTTCTCCCGAAGATCCCCCTTTCGGATAAGATCAGATACGCAGCAACCAATGCCGTGTTTCACCCCTAGTCTGAAGACACAGGGTTTTTATACTTACTGGAGTTTTTTATGAGCCAAGACGACATTTTTGCCAGAGTCAAGAAAATTGTGGCCGATCAACTGGAAGTCGATCCGAGCGAAGTCAAGCCCGAAGCCAACTTTGCTAACGATTTAGGAGCAGATTCCCTAGATACAGTAGAGCTGGTGATGGCATTGGAAGAAGAGTTTGATATTGAAATTCCCGACGAAGCAGCCGAAGCAATTACCACGGTTCAAGCTTCTGTAGATTTCATCAGCAGCAAACTTGCAGCTCCAAAAGCATAAAATACCTGTCTTTTCCCCTAAGAGGAGAGAAGTTAAAAAACTAACAACTCCTCTTTTGTTCTGCGTTCTGGGTGTTTAATTTTTTGAAACTGAAATCATGACAAATTTAGAGCGTAAGCGCGTTGTTATCACGGGTCTCGGCGCGATTACACCGATCGGCAATACCTTGTCTGAATATTGGGACGGGTTGCTGGCCGGGAAGAATGGCATCGGCCCGATCACCTTGTTCGATGCGTCGCGGCACGACTGCCGGATTGCTGGAGAGGTAAAGGGTTACGACCCTCACGACTATTTAGAGCGCAAGGAAGCAAAGCGGATGGATCGCTTTGCTCAATTTGGGGTATCAGCGAGCAAACAAGCTCTGGCTGATGCGAAGTTTGAGATTAACGACCTGAACGCAGAACAGGTGGGTGTCATTCTTGGCACCGGCATTGGTGGCCTGAAGGTTTTAGAAGACCAACAAGAGATCTATTTGACTCGCGGCCCCGATCGATGCAGCCCGTTTATGATTCCCATGATGATTGCGAATATGGCCGCAGGCCTGACGGCGATTCAAACGGGCGCCAAGGGGCCGAACTCTTGCACGGTGACAGCCTGCGCTGCCGGCTCAAACGCGGTGGGCGATGCGTTTCGCCTAGTTCAGGGCGGTTATGCCCAAGCCATGATTTGCGGCGGTACCGAAGCGGCGGTAACTCCTTTGTGTGTGGCGGGTTTTGCTGCGGCGAGGGCGCTTTCGACTCGCAATGATGACCCGACTCATGCTTGCCGTCCGTTCGATCGCGATCGCGATGGTTTTGTCGTCGGCGAAGGTGCTGGCATTCTGCTTTTAGAAGAAATGGAACACGCTTTGGCACGAGGGGCCAGAATTTACGCAGAAATCGTCGGTTACGGTTTAACTTGCGACGCGTACCACATGACATCCCCAGTACCGGGGGGCGAAGGTGCATCCCGGGCGATCGCTTTAGCCCTCAAGGATGCGGGTTTGACGCCGGATCGAGTGAGCTATATCAACGCTCACGGCACGAGCACGCTTCCTAACGATTCTACGGAAACGAAGGCAATTAAGAAGGTTTTGGGAGAAAGCGCTTACAAAGTAGCAATTAGTTCTACCAAGTCCATGACCGGCCATCTTTTGGGCGGTTCTGGGGGAATTGAGGCGGTGGCAACTGTAATGGCGATCGCCAACGATAAAGTCCCGCCGACAATCAATCTAGAAAATCCCGATCCTGAGTGCGATTTGGACTATGTTCCGCATACAAGTCGCGATCTAAAAGTTGATGTGGCGCTGTCGAATTCCTTTGGGTTTGGCGGCCACAACGTAACGCTGGCATTCAAGAAGTTTGTGCAGTAACGGACAATTTGAAAGTCGAGAGTTAAAAGGTGAAAAATCAATTTTTCACCTTTGTAGGGTAGGCATCTTGCCTGCCCTAACTTTCTGAAGTATAACCGGAGCGATCGTATGAATCAACCAATTATTCGATTTCTGACAACCAAGAATTATAAAAATTTACACCTAGATCCATCTGTAAATTTAAACAACCTTAATATATTTATCGGCTCAAACGGTTCAGGCAAAAGCAATTTCATTAGTTGTTTAAAATTTTTAAAAGATTGCCTAATTGCTATGCCCGACGAAAATCGAGGCGTGAGTAGTTTTGAGGATGCTATTTCTAAATTTGGTGGCGATAAAATCTTAGATGTCAATGTTGAAAGTCCAGCAAAAGTCAGTATTGCTTACTGTTTTTCGCAAATTAACCAAACTGGTAATCTTCAAAAAGACAGCGCAATTCTTGATTTCAAACTTTATATCGATCGACAAAAAGTAAGGGCGAGCCTCTCTGAAGAATATCTGTATGGCGGAGAAGATTTGCAGGAAACTTCTTCCAGCAAGCAACCTTTCTATTACTATGAATTACATGAAAGAGAATTAGGGCAAGGCTTTTTATATGTTAACAATTCTCCCGGTCAAGAGTCAACTCAGGTTCAACTTTTAGATAACATTCCTACAAATTCTTTGGGTTTATTGACAATTCCTATACTCCTTGAAAATAGTCAATTTCCCCCAGAAAATACACCCGTTTACAAAATTAGAAGAGAATTAATTGAATTTATTTCAAAATGGCAATTTTATAATGCCAATAACATGAATTTGAATTTAATTAGAACCGTAGAGCCTAAAATAGGTGGAAGTGATATTTACCTATCTGCATCTGGAGATAATCTGCCCTTAGTTTTGGAGAATTTAAGCCACAATATCGACTTTGAAGATAGCCTGAACGAGGCGATGAAATCGATATTACCAAAAACTCGTCGCCTTAGACCTGTACGTTCTGGTCGCTTATCTCTCACTGTAGAATGGTATTTTGAAGGTATCAAAGAAGCATTTTACCTCAATGAAATGTCGGATGGAACTGTCAGGATGCTTTGTTGGGCAACTATATTACATTCTCCACTTCTTCCTTCTTTGATAGTCATTGATGAACCGGAATTAGGATTGCACGTATCGTGGATGCCAATTTTAGCTGAGTGGATTAAAAAAGCTGCGAGAAAAACTCAGATAATTATTACCACCCATAGCCCCGACCTTTTAGATCACTTTACCGATCGTTTAGAAAATGTTCTTTGTTTTTATTCTGAAAATAGAACGCATTTCTCAGTCAAATCTCTTTCAAAAGAAATGCTGGAACAAAAACTTGAAGAGGGATGGCAATTAGGCGACTTATATCGTGTTGGCGATCCCAGTATTGGAGGATGGCCGTGGTAGTGTGGGTTTTCTCTGGTGGCGGTGAATCTGAGGTTAGAGGATTAATTCCTTTTTTAGAAAAAACTTTTCCAGGGTGTATTTTTATACGAAAAACACCAGTTCGTCAAAAACCTGGCCCTAAACCTAATAAAGCAGGTAGTTATGGAAGAACCGGTCAAAGCTTAATCGAGCAAATCAAGCAAGAATTGCCGATCGCCTTAAAAGCAGAACCAAATAAATGCGACTTGATTTTAGTTTTCGATGATTTGGATTGTCGCGATTCTCAGACACAAAAATCCAAAATATTGTCAGAGATATCAAAAATACGAGAATGTGCTGACATCGAAAAATTTGTTGGGTTTGCGGCACCAGAAATCGAAGCTTGGATTATTGCTGATTGGAATAATTCAATAGCTAAACATCCAGATTTTCGAGGCCGACACCAATGGATGCGTTGGTGGCTGAGTCAAGAAAAAAATGTTCCTTTTGATAATCCCGAATCATTTAGTGAATACGATCGTAAAAAAGATTGCTGTCAAGACAAGCTATCAGACACATTAATTGAGTCCACAACCGTTAAAAATACCGTTGAAGATGAAGATAGCAGCAATGGCGATCGACGACCACCCTTTAGCAATGTCGATAGACCACGCTTTTCTAAAGGAGATCATACTCCTTCGCTCTTGAGAAAAATCGACCCAAATGAAGTCCAGAAAAAATGTCCGTTATTTCGCGAACTCTATAACAAGCTCAATAATTTTTGTCGTTCTTCTTAGCCTATTCTCCCCGTGACAACTCCAAGCGATATCGGTACAAAGCCACAGGATGCCCCCCAGCAGCAAAATAATCCGGGTCTTGTGGCGACAAATAAATCGCTGTCACCTGATCCGCTACAATTTTTTTACTCCCAGAAGATCCATTTTCCCCGCTTCCAATCACTCGATAAGCCGTTGTTGTTTCCACTTCGTTTAAATAAATATCAGTCTCGCCCCGAAATACCTGCTGAGAAATTTCTGTAGATACAAACTCCCGAGGATTCGGCGTTTCTGTGCCGCGACTGGTGACAATCGAGATCAGTTGGCGATCGCCCTTGAGTATGGTAATCTGACGGTTGGGATTGTTCGGATCGACTTTCACCGAAAGTACGCCACCGTTGCCTAAATAGGCTTTGGCTATGTTCAAACCGTTAAAATTGCGATCGGCTACAATTTTAGGAGCTTTTTTAGATATATAATTAGAAATTAAGCCAATATTTTTTTCAGGTTGAAATCGAACTTTAAACAATACTGGCTGCTGCAAATACTGGCGGTTTTTTTCAAATCCAGGCGTGACAATATTTGGGGCTAAAGGAGATGCTAAATCTATTAAAGTGCTGGCAACATTCCAACTTCCTGCCATCCAGTCTGGATACACTAAATCTCCCTTAGCTACGGCGATGGGAGGCTTGCTATCCCAATCGGGAAAACTGGAAATGCGATCGCCCAAAACCCCCGCCCTCGCACCGCCACCCCACAGCAACACCAGTAAAACCAGACAAAAACCCCAAATTACCTTCATACCAAATTACATTCACACAGCTAACTTTATATTTTTCTCTAATTCGTTCGTAGTGAGGACTTCAGTCCTTCTTTTTGCGGACTGAAGTCCTCACTACGAACCTTTTTTGTCTGTTGGTTTTAAATTTCCTCAACTGGTGTAGGTTCCCAAACCTCCCCGTATTTTTCCTTCAATTCGTGCCAGTTTTCCACCTGTCCTGGTTCGTATTCACCAGGTTTTCCCCACTGCAAAAACGCGCTCAACGCAGCATCATTTTGCTCGTCCAGAAAACGAATTGCATAAGTTGTAAAATTGCCTCTTTTTGCCTCGCCAGTCTCAAATTTCACTTGTTTAATTTTGTCCATATTTAGATGGAACTCAAATATTTCGGCGTGCATATTTGCATATTTTCCCTTGGGCAACTCTGCATAAAACAGCTTGTGAATTGAACCGCGCACTTCCAGTACAGCGGCGCTGCTAGTCACGATTAAACGCAGCGTTCCCAATTTTTCGCAAGCTTCTAAGAATTCTTTCAGGTTAGGCATAATTTAATTTGGGAATTGGGAATTGGGAATGGGGCATGGGGAATGGGGCATTGGGCATTAGGGCATTGGAAATTAGAACCAATGACAACTGTCAACTGTCAACTGTCAACTGTCAACTGTCAACTGTCAACTAAGAGGGCAGGCCCGCACCATCCACTGCCCCTACAACTGTCAACTGTCAACTATCAACTGACTACTGACTATTTTTCGTGCAGTTCGTAAGCAGCGACAATCCGCTGTACTAGCGGGTGTCTCACCACATCTGACTGATTGAATTCACAGAAAGCAATGCCTTCAACGTTACCCAGAATTTTTTGAGCAACTGACAGTCCCGACTGTTGGTTTGGTGGCAAATCTGTTTGAGTGATATCGCCCGTCACTACCATTTTCGATCGAAAGCCCAGACGAGTCAACACCATTTTCATCTGAGCAGGTGTTGTATTTTGAGCTTCGTCCAAAATGACGAAAGCATTGCTGAGAGTACGCCCTCGCATATAAGCTAAAGGAGCTACTTCGATTAAGCCTCTTTCCATTAAATCGGCCATTTTTTCGGGGTCGATTATTTCTTGGAGGGCGTCGTATAGCGGGCGCAAATAGGGATCGACTTTTTGTTGCAAATCTCCTGGCAAAAATCCTAATTTTTCCCCAGCTTCTACGGCGGGCCTGGTTAAAATCAGTCGTTCGTACTGCTTGCTTAACAGTGCTTGCACTGCGAAAATAGCTGCTAGAAATGTTTTTCCAGTACCAGCGGGGCCGATGCAAAATGTTAAGTCGTGGGTGCGTACTGCTTGGACGTACTGCCGCTGTTTGAAGGTTTTGGCTCTTATTTCTTCGCCGCGGCGGGTTTTGGCGAGTACGTCTCGTTGCAAGTCTTGCAAATCTTCTTGGCGGTTGGTATCCAATGCGTAGCGCGCTGTTTGGATTTCTACTCCGGTGATGGTTTTGCCGGATTTCCAATAGTCGGAGAGCGATCGCACTAATTTATGACACAATTCTACTTGAGTTTTTGTGCCGGAAATCAGCAGTTCTTGCCCTCGCATTACGAGGTTGGCGCCGGTTTGCTTAGAGATAATTTTCAAGTTTTCTTCTTGATTGCCAGCCAGCGACATAGCGCTTTGATTGCTCGGTAACTCTATTGTTAGTTTTTCAGTCATGCCAGCATGAGCTCCTCCAAGTAAGTAATTAAAAGTTAACAATCAGCTTTGTTTTACGAACAAAAAGACGCCCGGTACTAGATTTTACCTAGTATCTAAGGCGTCTTTTCTGTTTAAATCGCAAATGAGTTTGGTGCTTGAGGCACAAATCAAATCTCCCTTCTTTGAAGTCAGGCAACTTTAGATTTTAGATTTTAGATTTTAGATTTTAGATTTTAGATTTACCCGATCCCGCTGAGATTTTAGATTTAAAATTTTACATTTTTGTCCGATCGCAAAACTGGCAATCTCAAATCAAACAGGGTTTGTAACACAAAGTCTACAACAGGCAATCTAAAATCTAAAATTGTCTCTCATAAAAACACTCGGTAAGTGGGAAACGAGCGAGTCTTTAGACCTGAGAGGAAAACTCCAAGAGCGATTTCAATCGCCTTGAATCCCCCTTGCGGGGTAGAGGGGTATGGTTGCCCCTCTGTGGAGATATGGTTGTCTCCGAATCCCTTTCGGGTAATGTTAGCTTCGCCAATGTTATAAGAGCTTGAGAGACCTGCAACACTGCCTCAGTGACTTTAAGACTGTTTAATTGCAGATGACAGAGCAAGGAACTAGCTTCGCATTCGCTTGGTGTCGTGACTCTTTTAACGTAGTCAGTTAAGACTTAGGCTGGTCAGTACAGCTTGCAATTTCTTACAAGCTCAGTCTCTTTAGAGCTGAGTTACTGACTCAGCAGAACAGTTAATAACCGGGAGTATTTCTGCTCGTTCTAAACGTAGGTGTGTTAGTACGGCGAGGTTGTTCTCTCGGGGTTCTGCTAGGTAAGGGAGTCGGCGACGGAGGCCCACTCCGAGGTCGGAAGTCTCCCCCATCGCGCCTACCGCGATCCGGACGATCGCGATCCGGACGATCGCGATCCGGACGATCGCGATCGCCCCTAGGTAGCCCGGAGTTGCGATCGCCTGCTTCGCCATCGTATATATCTAAGTACAGCGACTGACCCGCCGTTTGCGCCACCGCTTCGAGGGTAGTTCTTATTGCCTGAATATTGCGTCCGCCCCTACCGTAAACCCGCCCTTTATCGGGATCTTCAAAAGCGAGTCGAACCCAGACCCGGGATTGGCGCGGGTGCAGTTCGCAATCAACTCGCAAAGAGCCGGGCGACTCTAAAAAAGACCCAATTAAAAACTTAACCAGTCCAGCATAGTTGGGACTAGCTGACTGCTGCTGTGCTGGATTCAACGTTGGCTCCGGCTCCGACTTGTTCAAATACATTCGCTTTTCTCAGGATGTCACGCACGGTGTCAGTTGGCTGAGCGCCTTCTTGCAGGCGCTTGACAATCGCTGGAACATCCAGCCTGGTTTCATTATTTCTGGGGTTGTAGAAGCCGAGTTCTTCTAGGGGACGGCCGTCGCGGCGGGTAGAGCTGTTCATCGCTACAATCCGGTAGCTGGTCTCGCGTTTTTTCCCGTATCTCTTCAATCGCAGTTTGATCATCTTCTTGCACAATAGTCCTATCCCAATTGTGACATACTCTATGCGCGAAATCTCATATTATGCTGTGGGGCATCGGGCATCGGGCATCGGGCATCGGGCATCGGGCATCGGGCATCGGGCATCGGGCATCGGGCATCGGGCATCGGGCATCGGGCATCGGCCAAACAGGGCATCGGGCATCGGGCATGAATCTGCCAACTGTCAACTGTCAACTGACGTTAACCTCCGAGCAAAATATCGCTGCGATTTGCTGCCCCCAAAGCTGGTCTAGCGCCGTCAATGTGCGGTGTAATTGCTAGCGGCAGGGCCGGTGCAGTGCCCCACTGCTGCACCAATTTTTGCAGAAATATATCTTGCTGCGCTCTCAAAGAGTCCCAATTGGTGCCGCGATTAATAATTGCAAACCAAACTAAACCCCGATCGCGCGTGGGTATGGCTCCAGCCAAAGCAATCACCGTATCTAAGGTACCTGTTTTCACCACAGCCGACGGCGGAATGTGCCGGTGTTCCAAAGTTCCTTTATCGCGCCCGGACACCGGAAACAAGTCAGCAACAGTTAGCCCCGTAGTCTGAAGGTTGCGCGCGATCGCCTGCATCATCCCGCAAGCAGCCCTCGGAGACATCCGATTTTCCACTCCCAATCCCGAACCGTTAATTAATTGAAGTTCCGCCGCCGGCACCCCCGCCGCCCAAGTCGCTTGCTGCTGCACTATTTTGTGCCCGCCCAAATTGTCTGCCAGTATCTGAGCGATTTCATTGTCGCTGTGGACGTTCATCTGCTTGAGAATTTCGGGTAAAGGGAGCGATCGGCGCTTCAGCAGCAAATGTCCCGAACTCACAAATTTTTCAGCAATCACCCTGCCGGCGATCGTTACTTGCGGCTTTCTGGTTCCCCGAGCCATCTTAGAATATATTGCCACCACGTCAGAAGGCCAACTGCGCCCATCGAGAGCCTGCCGCAGACCCTCCCCCGCAGCCAAAGGATCGGACTGGTAATTCATGCGGAAATTGCCTGTCACCACTAAGTTGCCCGCGACGCGATCGATACCCATTTGATTGAGAGCATTACCCACGGCGATCGCCTCTTCCCACACAAACAAAGGATCGCCACCACCACTGACAACCAAATCTCCTTGCAACACCCCATTCCTAATCGGCCCGGTTCCCCGGAACCGCGTTTCAAACTGATGCTCGGTGCCCCAAGTTTCCAGCGAAGCCAGAGAAGTTGCAATTTTAGTCAGCGAAGCCCCTGGCATCAGTACCTTTCCCTGCTGACTTACCAGTGGCACCATTCCGGCTTGTACCCAAACTCCCTGATTGCCGTCTATCAGATGTTTTGCCTTCAAATCTTTTAAATATTCCTCCACCGCGGCGGATGTCGGCAAGTCTCGATTTGCTGCATCTACTCCTCCAAAAGCCAGCTCTTCGGCCACCACTAACCCGGGTATCCCTCCCCGCCAAGCCAGTAGCGACACAGCATTGGGCGCGGCACTGCGTACCCCAGCCATGTCCAGCCACAGAGACATGATTCCTGAGCTAAATAAATCCAGCATTTTTTACTCCTATATTCAACAGTTGACAGTTGACAGTTGACAGTTGACAGTTTGATAGCGACCTCTACCCTTAAGTCCGAGGATTGGAGTATAGTCAGATTTTAATTTCTCCCTCAAAAGGTTCCGGCTTTCAACCAATTCTTTCTGGTGAGTCAATCGATTTGAGATTTGAGATTTGAGAATTACTCGACATTTCAATCTGGGAGGCGGAACTAGGATCTAAAATTTTGGGGTTCCCGACGAGTGTCGGAAAGCAAGTACCCGTTGTTGGGCGGGTCATGTAAACTATTCCGTTGAGTTTTTTAATTGGCAGTCAACAATAGTAAAGTCGCGACAAACTCTATCAGAGTAGTGCGAAATAGCGATCGTCCGATCGAGCGCGAGCAGATTTTAGCGATCGATTCGCACTTCTGTATGCAGAAATAGCGATCGTCCGATCGAGCAGGAGCAGATTTTAGCGATTTATTGGCACTTCTGGATGCAGGCTCACGATCCGCAAGAAACGGGTACAACGCCCCGACGCCATTCGTGGATGCTCCCAAAATTTTAGACCCAAGTTGCCGATCCCAGATTTAAGGCTGTAACTCAATCTCCAATGCTCCAATACGAAAATCGGCTGACTTCCTGGTAGAATTTTTAGTGTTTCTCAAACATTGGTCAATGGGATCGACACGCGCAAGAATTGCAATAGACGCTATGGGTGGGGATCATGCCCCCGCCGAAGTTGTAGCTGGAGCGCTTAAGGCACAAGAAGAATTAGGCGT
The DNA here is from genome assembly GCF_020883145.1 of Microcoleus sp. CAWBG27. Classification (NCBI taxonomy): domain Bacteria; kingdom Bacillati; phylum Cyanobacteriota; class Cyanophyceae; order Oscillatoriales; family Microcoleaceae; genus Microcoleus; species Microcoleus sp. CAWBG27. The sequence continues at coordinate 46,161 of NZ_JAHREU010000004.1, read as the reverse complement.
AGAGATTTTGCTGGTGGGCGACCCGCAGCAAATAGAAGACTCGCTACGTCTTCAAGACGCGATCGGCCGCGTCTCTACAGGTCAGCTAGAAATCGTTCCTTCAGAAGGAACGGTGGAAATGCACGAAGAACCTCTAAGTGCCCTCAAACGCAAGCCCAAAGCTTCGATTAACGTAGCCATGAACTTGGTGAAGCAGCAGCAGGCTGATGCTGTGGTGTCCGCCGGTCACTCCGGTGCGGCAATGGCGGCTGCCCTACTGAGGTTGGGGCGGCTACCTGGAATCGATCGCCCCGCGATCGGTGCGGTTTTGCCGACAATGGTACCGGGTACCTCTGTACTCATTCTCGATGTCGGCGCTAATGTGGACTGCCGCCCCAAATTTTTGGAGCAGTTTGCTCTGATGGGAACTATTTACAGCCAGTGCGTGCTGGGCGTCGCCGAACCAAAAATCGGCCTGCTAAACATTGGCGAAGAACCTTCTAAAGGCAACGACGCTGCGGTACGCACCCATCAGTTATTGGCGGACAATCCGAACATTCCTTTTGTGGGCAATGCCGAAGGCCGCGACGTGCTGTCGGGGAACTTTGACGTGATTGTCTGCGACGGGTTTGTCGGCAACGTGTTGTTGAAGTTTGCTGAAGCGGTGGGCGAAGTCGTAGTCCAGGTGCTCAAGGAAGAGTTGGTCAAAGGGCTCCAACATCAAATTAACGATCCTATGTTGCAAGACAGCCTCAAGGGGTTCAAGCAGCGGGTAGACCACGTTGAACATGGTGGCGGTTTGCTGTTGGGCGTTGCTGGAGTTTGCATTATCAGCCACGGTTCGTCTCAAGCTGCCTCGATTTTTAATGCCATTCGTTTGGCAAAAGGGGCTATTGACAACCAAGTGCTGGAGCGAATTAGATCGTCCAATCGCGAAAGCGCTGTGGAACAAGAAGCTTTCAACAGTTGACAATTGACAGTTGACAGTTGACAGTTTGAGAGCCACTTCTACCTATAGGTCAGAGGGTTGGAGTAATGAATAGTCTGATTTTAATTTCTCCCTCAAAGGGTTCCGGCTTTCAACCAATTCTTTCTTGTAAATTAGAAGCAGTCTCGCCTTTCCTAGCATTAGACGATCTTGGGCATAGAGTTCGCGGGCGTTCGTGATTCCTTTTTATATAAGGGAATTGCGAATTGCGCTCGATCTTACCTCACAGCAGTTGAAAACCGTTATAAGGAATTAAGAATTAAAAATGTCAAATTAAAAATGCCGATTTAAACCAACGGTTTTGCTTAAAAACAAAGTAATTTCAGAAGTTTAAAAATAATTTTAATTTTAATTTTTTAATTTTTAATTTCTCGATTTATCGCTCATAAATGGAGAGGAATGTTGCAGCAATCAGGGTTCGGCATTGCCGTCACGGGTAGCGGCTCTTGTACACCGCAGGTTTCGCTAGATAATAACGGTTTGAGTCAGATTGTAGAAACGTCTGACGAGTGGATTGCGGCGCGAACGGGCATTCGATCGCGCAGGCTGGCGGACGATCGCACTTCTTTGTGCGATTTGGCATCGGAGGCATCCCGCAGGGCGATCGCCATGGCAGAAATTTCGCCGACAGATATCGATTTGATTATTTTGGCCACATCAAGCCCTGACGATTTGTTCGGCACTGCCGGCAAAATTCAATATCAGTTGGGCGCTACAAAAGCTGTGGCTTTCGATTTGACAGCAGCTTGTTCGGGATTTGTGTTTGGTTTAGTTACAGCCTCGCAATTCATTCGGACAGGGGTTTATCAAAATGTTTTGCTGATCGGAGCAGATATTTTATCTCGCTGGGTGAATTGGTCAGATCGGGGTACTTGCATTTTATTTGGAGACGGTGCAGGTGCGGTGGTATTGCAGGCTTCAGAGGTCGATCGATTTTTGGGATTTGAAATTCGCAGCGACGGCACGCAAAATTCATCTCTCAATTTAGCCTACAAAGCCGAGTCAAAATCATTAATTGAGGGCGTGAATATCGGACAAGGTGGATTTGAGCCGATCGCCATGAACGGTCAAGAAATCTATCGGTTTGCCGTCAAGAAAGTGCCGGAAGTCATAGAAAAAGCGATGTTTCGGGCAAATATCAGCGCCGAAAAAATTGACTGGTTGCTGTTGCACCAAGCCAATCAACGGATTCTCGATGCAGTAGCCCAAAGACTCAAGATTCCCCCGGAAAAAGTAATCAGCAATTTAGCAAATTACGGCAATACCTCAGCAGCTTCAATTCCCCTTGCTTTAGACGAATCGGTGCGTCTGGGTAAAGTTAAATCTGGTGAGACTATTGCTGCGGCTGGTTTCGGTGCAGGTTTGAGCTGGGGGGCGGCGATTTTTCAATGGGGAAGGTAATACCATTTTCGATTTTCGATTGGCAATTTTTGATTGGGAAATTACTGATGAACTATGGGTTGGAGCGAGGGCCAGCAGTTTCATTATTTTGGGGAACTCGTATAATATTTTCCGAATTTAAACTTGCCCTGTTGACAGTCGGGAGTGCAACCATTGAAAAATAAAAATCCTTTAACACGACAGACATCGGGTAAGGTGCGCGCCCAACGGGTTCAACTAGAAGACAGGAGTTCTGGAAAAGCGCGTCCTGAAATGGAAATTTCTCGCGCAAGTTCGTAGGCCGGGGCCGGGGCGTAGCCATCGACTTTCCCCAGCTAGAAGGTTGAAAATTGTGCTACGGCGATCGATCTGAATTAAAGTAGCAAAAAAAATATAAACCTCCAAAAAGCACAGTTATATGTTATAATTGTGAGTCGCGAGTAGATAGTTCGTGAACCGAAAGATAGCGGAGACCAGCCAGCGAACTCAGAAGCGGGAAACAAAGAATTTTTGCAATCACTTTCTTAGCAACCACCAATTAGCAGATTACCGGAAAAATGACTAAAACAGCATGGGTATTTCCCGGACAAGGTTCCCAGGCGATCGGGATGGGTGCAGACTTATTAAACTTGCCAGCAGCCAAAGCTAAATTTGAGCTGGCTAAAGAAATTTTAGGCTGGTCTGTCCCTGAAGTTTGCCAAAAAGAAGAAGCAAAACTATCTCAGACTCTCTACACTCAGCCTTGCTTGTTCGTAGTAGAAAGCATTTTGGCTGACTTAATGCGAGAAAAGAGCGATCGACCCGCAGTAGTTGCCGGTCACAGTTTAGGAGAATATGTTGCCCTGTACGCAGCAGGCGTCTTTGATTTTGAAACGGGATTGCGCTTAGTCAAACGCCGCGCCGAACTGATGGAGACTGCCTCCGGCGGGCAAATGGTAGCGTTGATCGGCTTCGACAGGCAGGAATTAGAACTGCAAATTCAATACAGCCGAGATGTGGTGCTCGCCAACGACAACAGCGAAGCACAAGTGGTGATTTCTGGCACGCCGGCAGCAGTGGAAGATTTGCTAGCCAAAATAAAAGTCAAACGCGCGGTTAAATTGAATGTTTCCGGTGCGTTTCACTCTCCCCTGATGGCATCAGTGGCCGCAGACTTTCAACTAGCGTTAAAGTCGGCAAGGTTTTCTGATGCTAAAATGCTGGTACTTTCCAACTCAGAACCGACAGCGACTACTAGCGCAGCTACTTTAAAACAGCGGTTGAATTATCAAATGACTAAAGGCGTGCGCTGGCGAGAAATCTCCCTGCAATTGCCACAACAAGGAATCGATCGCGTCGTGGAAATTGGCCCCGGCAAAGTTCTCACAGGTTTGATCAAACGGACTTGTCCCAATTTAGCGCTGGTAAATGTCAGCAGTTTTGCAGATTTGCCAGCTTAATCTATTGTTAACCGATGCTTAAGCTGTAGGCTGTAAAATTGAGTTAATTGGCCGTACAATTGCCGAAAAATAAATAGCACAACAGGAAAATTTTACGATGACCTGTTGTGCAAATTGCCGCTCGACAATCCAAACAGCTAAAAATCGCGATTAAAAATAATCTATATATCGATCGCCCTTGAGGTCTATCGGCAAATTTTTGATGTACACTAGGCGTAAAAACCAAGCTTATCTAGTATTTTTTATGAAAAAAGTCCTTTACTGGCTGATGGGCGAAAAGGCAGGTAGAACGATCGTCGGGACGTGGAACTGGCTCTGGGGAATACCCGTAGAATCTGGCGGTAAGGTGTCGGTGGCGGTGGCCGAAGAGTCGCTGCGATCGATGCAAGAGTCCGTCCAAAAGCTCGCAGAAGCAGTTTCTAAACAAGTTGCAGCCTACCAGCGCACCAAAACAAAATATGAAGAAAAAGTTAGAGAGATGCAAACTTTAGAGCGCCAAGCCAAGACAGCCAACCGCAACGGCAACGAAGAAGCAGCCCGCTTAGCCATATCTAAGGTAATTCAGATAGAAAGAATCCTGCCGCAGTACGAAGATGCAGTAAAACAAGCCGAACAGTTTGTGAACGCTTCCAAAGACAAGCTGAATCGAGAGCGCACGAAGCTGGAAGCCTACAAAACCGATATGCAAAACATGAAAGATATGGCAGAGATTAACGAAGCTCTCGGCGCCATATCCAAAGTCAACAACGATCTTAATATTGATTCAGCTCGATCGCAATTTGAACAAGCCAAAAATGCCGTCGAAAAGCATAACCTCGAACAGCAAGCTTTAGCAGAAATATCTGAGAACCCCCAAGAAAGACTTCAGGCAGAATTAGAAAACATGACCGAAGATGATGAAGTCAGTCGCAGGCTGCAAATGTTAGACGATTCCGACGATAAACAACTTCCCAACTAAGGAGAATTTATGGCTAAGAGTAGCGGGCCTCCGCCCATAGTTTTTATTTTGTTATTTCTGCTGCTCGCCGGTGGTGGTTGGTTCTTTTTTCTGAACAAACCAGCGGCACAGGATGCTAATAATACACCCACTCCCGCTCCCGCAGGCAGTAGTGGAGCCAATCTGCCTCCCGTCGCGCCTGTCGCCGGTACAGCATCGCCTGTTGCTGCTAGTTCCTTTGCACTACCAGTTGCCGTACCTGCGGGCACGGCGGTGAGAATTGACGGTTCTACCAGCATGGTGACAATCAATCTCAACCTCAAGAACGGCTTTCAAGCCAAGTTTCCCGGCACTACAGTCGATGCCAAAGCAAATGGTTCTGCAAAAGGAATTCAGGATTTGGTGGCGGGAACAGCCGATATTGCCGCGATATCGACCCCTTTGAATGCTCAAGACCAAGCTAAGGGTTTGGCAGCATTGCCCGTTGCTTTAGATAGAATTGCGATCGTAGTCGGCACTAACAACCCGTTTCAGGGAGGCTTAACTGCTGCTCAAGTGCAAGATATCTTTAAGGGAACTACTCAAGACTGGTCGAAAGTCGGCGGCCCAGCAGGCCAGATTAAGGTAATTAACAGGCCCGAAATTAGCGGAACTCACCAAACTTTTAAAGAACAAGTGCTCGGAGGCGGTAGTTTTGGTACTGGGCCAAATTTTAGTACGCTCGATCGAGATGCGACAACTCCGCTGCTGCAAGCTTTAGGCAACAACGGCATCGGCTATGCCACTTTCGCTCAAGTTGTCAATCAGAAAACGGTGCGAGTTGTCCCCGTAGACGCTACGACGCCGGAAGCCCCCAATTATCGCTATCAGCGCCAGTTGTACTACGCTTACAAAAATCCCCCCAGCCAAGCGGTTAAGGATTTCTTGGGTTACGCGACTTCGCCTGAAGGACAAAAAGCGATGCTGGCTGGAAATTGAAGGTTGGCAAAAGAATTCGCCAGACTGAAGTCTGGCGCTACACAAACAAAGTCCGCCTCCGCGGACTATATTCTTCAGCCTCGCGTTGCGCGGGCTTTGTTTTTGTAGAAGCGGTTTCAACCGCCGTATCATCTGATAGGCTAATATTCGATGTAATTTAAAATCTCAGGTTTTCTGTGAGCAAAAGTCGCGAACCAGTCGAAAGTTTACTTCTTTACTATTTATTTAAGTGGTCAATTGTCAGCCCGATGCTGCACCTTTACTTTCGGGGGCGCATCTACGGTGCAGAAAATGTGCCAGCAGAAGGCCCATTTGTGGTAGTCAGCAATCACGCCAGCGATTTTGACCCGCCGATTTTATCTAGTTCGATGAGGCGGCCAGTGGCATTTATGGCAAAGGAAGAGTTATTTAAAGTTCCTATTTTGAAACAGGCAATTACGCTTTACGGCGCTTATCCAGTGAAGCGAGAAAGTGCCGATCGCAGTGCAATTCGCTCGGCTATCCAGTCCTTAGAAAATGGATGGGCTACGGGTGTATTTTTGCAGGGAACTCGGACACCAGACGGTAGAATTACTGACCCGAAATTGGGGGCTGCGCTGATAGCTGCTAAGGCAAAAGCACCGCTGTTACCTGTTAGTTTGTGGGGAACTGACGCGATCGCGTCCAAAGGTTCGATAGTGCCGCGTCCGGTGCCGCTGACGGTGCGAATTGGCAAGCTAATTGAGGCGCCCGCTTCGTCGGATCGCGCGGAATTGGAAGCGCTGACTCAAAGATGTGCAACTGAGATTAATGCGATGCACGATTTGGGTCGCTGAACCGGGCGAATGGAATTCGCACGCCAGACAAACAAAACCCACTCCAAGCGGGTTGAAGAACGGGCGGTTAAAGTTACGTTATTTTCTTCATTCCGCGGAGGCGGAATTCGTTTTTGTAGTTTGACCTCTTACTCGGATGACGGGCGCTTCGCCACATAAGCGCTTCGCGCTGGCTTCGCCTACGAGTAAGAGGTCAAAAGCGGTTTCAACCGCCGTCCGATTTTTGTCTATTCAATTCTGGCTTGGCTGAAGTTAGCACCCGTATAACCAGTTGTCAGCCAAAGAATGGCTCTAGCGCCGTCGCGAAGAGCTTTTTGCACCGGTTCGGGGGTTCGCCCAGACGGAACTGCTACAGGCTTAAAACTAATCCCTCGACTGCCGAGCACGATTTCGCCAATAATCTGAGCTCGCCGCATATGATCGTCAGAAGTGATGAGATACACGCTCTCAATCCCTTTAGCTTTCAGTTCATCTACCAAGGTGGTAAAGTTTGTTACCGTATCCACTGCTCTGTAGTCTAAGTGCAGGCGATCGGACTTAATTCCCGCTTCTGAAAAGACCCATTCCGCGAACTCAGGATTGCTCCCAGAAGATACCCAAATCGGCAATTGAGGGTGCGATCGAGCAAATTTGGCGGCAAACACCTCTCGCTCCGTAGCCCCACCTAGAACCAACAAAGCTTGGGGTCTCTGAAATTCGCTCTTAAGCTGCTGATAGCCAAACCAAAACGCCATCAAAAGCCCTAGTAGGAACCAAAAATTGAGTGAATTCCTCAAACGCGGGTAACGCCGCTTGTTTAAATTGATTCTTAACCACATCTAAACCTATAAAAACTTTATTTAGCTGACACAGGAACCATAACAAAAAATACCGCACGTACAACCCACTAACAGGAATTAAAAATTAAAATTTAAACAATGGTCAGAGGATTTTAGATTTTAGATTTTGGATTGAATATACAGGTTAACGCATATGCAAAGCAGAAGGATAAAACTTAGGGTTTACCCTTCTGCTTTTAATTGTTCTTGATTTTTAACGGGACTGGCCGGGTTCGAACCGGCGACCTAGCGCTTCAGATTTGTGTGAGTTTCCCCACTCTCCGGACTATTCCTTCACCGTAGGCTTGCGGCCTTTAGGTGGTGGCCGTATGTTTAGGAGGTTTTATGGTGTTTACTTCCTAAAGCCAGTCTCTGCACCTTCCTTACCTAAACAAAATTTAGATAAAGCTTGGCTCAAGATTACCGTATCTGCTGTCAGACTTAGGCTTCCTTGAGTTTGACCACATTCACTCCCAGAGTTTCCTCGCAGGGTGCCCGATTCTTCAGGAGGCGCTTGCTCTATCCATCTGAGCCACAGCCCCAGTTGCTGAACCGTTTTGATTATAGCAGGTAATGGCGATTTTGAATTTTTTATTTTGGATGATTAGCGATCGCCCGCAGCCACTCTCCCGACAATGCGGGCAAAGTTTTCGGCTGCGGTGAGTTTACCGCTACCTTGACATCTTCCCACCGCTAACTCGGATTATCGAATATAGCGGGGGATTCCAAAGATTGCTCTTTGGGCTTCCTCTTTCCACGAGTCGGCTTACTTGGAGGATTTTCATCACCGAAGCAGAGGTCGTTCTCTCGCCTAGGCGTTAGTTCCGATGTGACCCACCGTACTTAATGCTTTTTCTAGTATGTTTCGTGCAGCATTCCAGTCCCGATCTTGGGTATGTCCGCAATGGTAACAAGTATGTGTTCTAGTGCTCAAAGATTTCTTGACAACCTTTCCACAATTGGAGCAATTCTGGGATGTGTAGTGGGGGGGAACAGCGACTGTAACCACACCAAATACTTGACCAAAATACTCAACCCATGTACGGAACTGAGTCCACGCTGCATCAGAAATCGATTTGGCGAGATGTCTGTTCCTCACCATATTCCGCACCTTCAAGTCTTCATACGCCACGAGGTCGTTAGACATCACTACGCACCTTGCTACCTTCACAGCAAAGTCTTTACGCTGGCGACTTACCTTGAGATGTTTGCGAGCCAGTTTGTTTTTAAACTTAGCTCGATTTTGAGAACCTTTTTCAGTCTTAGACAAACGACGCTGCAACCGTTTCAACGACTTCTCACTTTTACGGAGATGACGCGGATTGGCAACTGTTTCCCCGTTAGAGTCGGTGTAGAAATGGTTGAGCCCAACATCTACGCCAACAGTCTTAAAGGTAGGCGAGCGTTTTTCTCTGCGGTCATGGTCAATGCAGAATTGAGCATAATATCCATCTGCACGACGTACAACTCTGACTCGCTTGATCTGCGAAATTTGATAAAAGTGCAGATCGCGAGTTCCCCACAACTTAAACTGACCAGCTTCAAAGCCATCAGTGAAAGTGATATGGCGCCTATCTTCAGAGAGTTTCCATCCCGTCGTTTTATATTCTACAGACAGGTTGATTTGAAGGCGCTTAAATTTTGGGTATCCCTTTTTACCTGTTTTTTTGGCTTTGCAGTTATCAAAAAAGCGGGATATTGCAGCCCAAGTTCTTTCAGACATAGCCTGACGAGCCATCGAGTTCAGCTTCCTAACCCAAGGGAAATCGGGATTGTCAGAAAGAACTTTGCAATAAGCCGAGAGGTCATTCCTAGTTTTGGCGTGACCGTCCATCCAGTAGCGAAGACAAGCGTTACGAACAAACAAACCTGTCCGCAAAACTTCATCGAGCTTGCGATACTGGCTATTTGTTCCTTCCAACTTGGCTTCGTATACTATCATCAGGCAATCTTACCACGACTTATGTATGGTAAGACAGCGATCGTAACTCGCTTCCACGAAGACAGAGATTGTCAAAACCTCGACTGCACCCCGCCCTGTTTGCTGTTACACAGAAAATTAGTTAGGGTGCGTCTCAGTTTTGACAGTCGATTCATCTCACCGCTTTCCTGAGTACAGTATGGCGGGAGCCTTCTCTCCGAATTAGGTAACAAGCGCGATCGATGTCTCCAGGCGGTAACGGGGAGGTGTCCGGGGGGAGCATTTTCGCTGAATGAGAGCTCGCTGTAATATTTCCAATTTTCCTTGACTCGCCAGCCGACTCGATCGCACAATTGGGTATAATTTCCGGCGGTACTTTCCCAAATCTGTTGTTGTACGGTGAATCCAAACCGCCCGCTGCTGTGTTGTTGCCAAAGTTTGTCGATCGTGCGAAGGTCTGTAGGAGGAAAACAATCAATATCGGCTGCACTCAGCCAGCCTTCGTCTTCCCTCACAGCGATTTGCAGCAAAATTTCCCAAGTATGTTCGTCTGCTTTGCGCCATTTTCCCGTTTCTAACAGCTTTGTCAGTTGTCGGTAATCCATCCCCACTTCAGAGATAGCCGGAGTTTGGTCAGGTGAACTACCTACACCAACTGAATCACAGCATGGTGTCGGCTTCCATCCTCAGTGGGAATTGCCTCTACAATCGTGGATTTTTTACGTCCCGCAGATCGCTTTGGTCTGACATTCCCTCCGATGGCAGCAGCGCTAGTTCCTAACGCCAAAATTCGCAAGCCTTCATTTCTGATATTGATCGCAGCATTGATATCGCGATCGTGTTTTTTTCCGCAGTGAGGACAGTCTACAAACCGAACATTCAAGCTATCAAATCCTTTCTGAAGCATCGGGATCGGTAGCAACGTTTCAGCGCATAACTGAGAAGAAGGAAAGAATCTGTTGATTTCAACATAATTACGATCGCACTCTTGAGCTTTGTATTTGAGCATGGTGAGAAACATTCCCCATCCTTGCTCAGAAATTGCTCTGGCTAAGTTGGGATTCTTGACCATGTTCTTGACTGCTAGATCTTCCACCACAATCACTTGGTTTTCGTTGACTATCTTGCGGGATAGCTTGTGGAGAAAATCTTCGCGGATTCTGGCAATTTTGCCAGTGACTTTAGCAACCAGTTTTTTCGCTTTTCTACGATTACTGGTTCCCGTTTTCTTCGCAAGTTTACGCTGTTTGCGTTTCTTATTGCGTTCCAGCTTTTGCAACTTGCGTTTGACTCGTTTGGATTGATTGTGTTTATGGCCATCAGACGCGATCGCGAAATCTTTCAATCCAAGATCTACGCCGATTGCACTATTGATCGGTTGAATTGTCTCTTGGGACACTTCAAACAAGATTGATGCAAAGTAGGTGCCATCGCTGTTCATTGAAACAGTGACGCAACCTTGCTTACCTGTTGGCAAGTCACGATGAAACTTGGTTCGGACGATTCCCAATGTACCCGGGAATTTGATCGATTGTTCCGCGACGTTGAGCAAGACATTCTGAGGATACCCAACGCTTTGTTTTGAGCCTCTTTTCTTGAACGTCGGATACTTGGCTCTGCCCTCAAAAAAATTGACAAATGCACTGCTGAGATTGAATGTGACCCGTTGCAATGATTGAGAATAAGCCAGTCCCAACCATTCAAATTCACGCTTCAAATCGGGTAGCAACTTATCCATTGCAGCTTTGCTCAAACCTTTCCCAGTATCCTTGTATCCTTCGGTTGTCAAGTGCAGCATTCGGTTATACAACCATCTGCAATTACCGAAACATTGAGCAAGATATTGCTTCTGCTCTGGACTGGGATAAATTCTGACTTTGACTGCTTTGTACATTAGCCTGGAATTTGTACCGTGTTTCTACATTCATGGTAACACAAGTTTCGACAATGTGTATAAAGTTACCATTAAGAATTTGTTCGTTTCGTCATGATTGCTTTCCCTTGTTTCACTACGTTGAGCCTCGGTCAAGCAATCCTCCTAAACTCACTCGCATTCATCCCCCACCAAATCAAAGATTATGATGGGGGCATTCTGCTGCTTCGAGGTAAATTAGCTCTAACAAGGCAAGCGAATAGTAAACAAGCTGCCTTTACCCAACTCGGATTTGACCACGATCGTGCCGCGGTGAGCTTCGACTATTTGGCGGCAGAGGTGCAGTCCCAAACCTGTGCTGGATTTCTTGTGAGTTCCCGAGCCAAACCTTTCAAATAACTTTGCTTGTTCGGCGGGAGAAATTCCGGCACCGGTGTCTTGGATTTCCATAATTACCCATGCCAGCGGTTGGTTTTTGAAGCTCGTATAAACAGGTGAGTTGGCAGCTTTTAAGCGGACATCTATTGAACCGCTGTCGGTAAATTTTATCGCATTTCCGATTAAATTTGTCAGCAAGCGGTGCAGTTCCAGACGATCGCCCGGATACTTGGCAATCGGAGCACTTTCTGCACTTTCACTCAAGTCTAAATTCACCGACAAATTTTTAGCATCGGCTAGGGGAGCGAGTTCTTCAGCTACTTCGGTAATAAGCTGGCGCAAGTCAACCGGAGCGAAACTGAGGGATTTGCGCCCTGCTTCGTAGCGGTAGACTTCGAGGAGCATATTTACCATCGCGATCAGGTTTTTGTTACTGCGAACCATTGTCCCGAAAGCGTCGCGCATGGGGAGCGAGATTTCTCCCAAAGCTCCCTGCTGCATTAAAGTTAGCATTCGATCGGCTGCTACGAGGGGCGTCCGCAAGTCGTGAGCGAGTCTGGAGACAAAATCTTCGCGCTGGAGGGCGATCGAATTTCGTTCGTCTACGCTGTGTTTGAGCCGCAAGAGCGATCGCACCCTCGCCAGCAGTTCGTCCATTTCCACGGGTTTGCGGATAAAATCGTCTGCGCCCATGTCGAGTCCCTGGACTACACTGGCGCTGTCGTGAGCTGTGATCAGCAAAATCGGGATAAAGGGCAATTCCTTATTTTGTCGCATTCGCTGGGTGACTTCGTAACCGTCCATTCCTGGCATCATTACGTCTAGCAATACCAAATCGGGGGTTGACTTGTCGATTTGGCTTAAGGCCGAAAAGCCGTTCTCGGCCGTGCTAATTTCGTAACCTTCTTCTTCCAGGATTGTCTGCACCAGCAAAACATTATCTGGTGCGTCATCTACAACCAGAATGCGATCGGCTTTTGTGGCATTCGGAACAGATAAATAGTTCATTTAATTGTCGGTATGAAAATAAATACTAACTTTAATGTGGCATCCGATTCATGTTTTCACATTTTTCCACTTCTTAACTCTGTCATAAGGAAGATCTCAAAACTTTATCCAATCTTTTTACATTTAGGCTCTCGGATATGATAGTATATGCTACTTTTTTGTCATAGTATGCACGCCGTCCCATTCGTCGGGCGGGGGTATTTCCAAATAGCTGAGGGATCGCTCGATCTGAACTTCCACAGGTCGATCGCTCGGTCGCATAGCTAAAGCCGCCTCAAAATAATTAATAGCTTGCTGAAAATTTCTAGCAATATAAGCATGGCGGCCGTTGTTGTAAAGTTCCAAAAACCTTTCGGTTTCCCCATCGAGGGGCTCGGAATTAATTTGCAGCAACTCGTAAATGCCGACCGGCTGATTTTTGCCCTTAACCCGCACCTTGTCCAACTCTCGCACCCAAATCCGTTCGCGGCACAAATTGTAGGTAAATTCGCTCAAAATTATATCGCAGCCGTACTCCTTTGTAAGCTGTTCCAAGCGGGAACTCAAATTCACCGCATCCCCGATTACGGTGTAATCCATCCGCTTTTCCGAACCAATATTTCCCGAAACCACCTCTCCAGAACTAATCCCAATTCCGAAGCGAAACGGATCGGCGCCTGGGCGAGAATCATTAAACTCTTTCAAGCGCCGGCGCATATCTAAAGCCGACTGCACCGCCATCCAACCGTGACTTTCCGGGGGATTGAGCGGCAGGGGCGCACCGAACACCGCCATTAAAGCATCGCCGATAAACTTGTCTAAAGTGCCGTCGTAGTGGAAAACGGCCTCCACCATCGTCTCAAAATACTGGTTCAATAGGGCCACAACTTCCGAGGCTCCCAAATTTTCGGTCAGAGTGGTGTAGCCGCGAATGTCGGAAAATAAAATAGTAACTTCTTTGCGTTCGCCGACCATCAGGGAGCCTTCGCCCAAGGCCATGATTTTATCTACGACTCCGGGAGTCATGTAGCGAGACATTGTGGTTTTCATCCGCTTTTCGCGGCTGATGTCTTCGAGTACCACTAAACCGCCGCGCACGCCACCTTCTGGATTGATCAGCGGGTTGACAGTTAAATTCAAACTGCGTTCAATTAGTTTAATTCGAGAGCTGGGGATGGGTAGGGGACAATAAGGGTGATAGAGGTCAGCATTCCGCAGCGAAAATAGAGATTGGGAATTAGCTAATTCTGCCTGCGCTACTTCCTCAGTCCAGGCGCTGTTTTCGCCCCAAGCGTAATATAAAGTGGGGTCATTGCGATCGGGCACGGCCAAAATGTAACTTTCTGCTTCTGTTTCTTCTGCCGGTGCTGCGGAACTACCAAGCGTTGTTTCCACCAACAGTCCCACAGTTAAACTTTGTTCGGGAACGTAAGATCTGGCAGCAGTATGGAGACTGTCTTCGACTCGAAATTTCAAATTTTCGATCGGCACAACTTCCCAAACATAGCGATCGATCAGTTTATCTTCCCAAATCACGAGATTGTATTTGCTTTTATCTTGATTTACCGGACAGCCCAACAATTCCAGCGCGGCTTCGTTAATCGTGACAATTCGCCCCTGCAAATCGGTGGAAATGACTGCATCTGAAAGACTTTGCAGCATATCTTTTTGATACTGCTTTTCCACCATCACGTTCTGAAACAGTTGAGAATTTTGCAGCGCCATTCCGGCTTGGGAATTAAATGCTCGCAAAAACTCTTCGTCGGAAGTTGTGAAAGTGCCTTGAGTCTTATTAATTAGCTGAGTCACCCCAATCAGCTCACCTTTGGCGTTATGCACCGGCATACACAAGACAGTGCGAGTGCGATATCCCGTTTGCTGGTCTGTAGATGGGTCAAAGCGGGGATCGTCGTAAGCATCTGTAATATTTAGAGTTTGACCCGTTGAAGCCACGTAGCCTGCAATTCCCTTGTTAGCAGGAATGCGGATTTCGACCATGGTTTTGCCGTCGGCCTTGGCGACTTTTGTCCAGAGTTCGTTGGTTTCCCGATTTAATAAAAATAGCGTGCTGCGATCGGCTTGCATCAAGTCCCGAGCTTGATCCATGACAGAGCGCAAAGTTGTTTCCAAGTCAAGGCTTTGACCCAACGTCGTGGTAGCTCTCAAAAGTGCGGCCACCCCTCGCTGGTTGCGGGCCACGACGTAGAAAGATTGACAGCTTTCGAGAATAATCCCGATCGAATCTGCAAAAGCCTGGAACTGCTGTTCGTCTTCCTCGGTAAAGGGGGCATTGCCAGCTTTGTTTAACAGTCTCACCACCGCTACGGGTTCGTGCTGGCTCTTGCTGCTAAAAATCGGCATACAGAGGATGGTCTCAACCCGGTAGTTCGGCGGTTCGTCTACTTCCACATTAAAATGCTCGTGTTCTCTACCATGCAAGACATTGAGCGATTTTCCAGTAGTTGCTACGTAGCCTAAAATGCCTGCATCCATCGGCAAGCGAATTTCTATATCTTCGCCCGTGAGTCCATCGACTGTTTTGTGCCACAGTTGATTTTTGTTGGCATCTACCAAAAAAATTGTTGTCCGGTCTGCTTGCAAAATTTGACCAATTTTGACAGTGAAGGCATCTAACAGTTGCTCTAAGAGAGTTTCGAGTGCTTCATTGTTAATCAGGTCCATTGCCCTGATAAATTGCTGAAATTCAGCCGTTACAAAGTCGAGCAGGCACACTAATTCAGTAACTGGCAAGCTCTTAACACGAGAGGTCAATGCCCCCATAAAATTGACTTGAGTCAGTGTAGCCAGAACGCTACCAGCATTGGAGAATGTCATGATTAACTGCTTGCTCGGAGGGGTAGATTGACCGGCTGGTCGATCGGTGCTAGATGCTGGGGTGCAAACTGTTTGAGTTGTTTGCTTTTCAACTCAGCATTCGATTGTCGCTTCGATCAATAATGGCTTCATTGTTTGGCGGATGAAAGTTCAGTTTGCTTGTTACAGATGCTCGATCTTTTTTGTTACAACCTTGATACTGATGAGGGTTCGCCAGTTAAAGTTGAACTTGACTTGTGAACCCTGCCAGTCTGAAAATTAGCTAGCAGGCTGTCGATCGCGGGCAATGTAGATTTGACACTCTGTGCTCGGCTGCTGCGCGGTGTAAATGTTTGATTCGCGATCGGCGACCGGTATTTGGTCTGTTGAAGGCGCTACTCTCCCCACCCGCGAAGCATTGCAAAGCTACTCATGGTTTAATGGTAAACGCAACAGATACATTTCACCCGCCACAAGCTGCTAATCAACCTCTACTGTGTATAGCACAGCCTGGGGAGCTTACGTCCACCCTGGATGCGGAGGTATCTCTCAAAGCCTTTAACACAATGTTAAAAGCGCTATTGAAATGTGGATGTCTCCACATTTGTGTATCTACACCAACGTCACCAACGATCGACACATCCATAGATGGTTGATGCTTCAACGCTTGTTTAAAAGGGTATGCAGTTCATCTTTCCGTTCTGAAAAAATTACCCAGAGCTACCCAAATCTAGACTTAACTGGAGATGAGTAATTTTGGTGTTAACTTCCTGTTTCACAGTAGCGACAACATGGCTATTGTCGGGTTTGTCTACTCCGCAGGCTGACGCGGTGGAACTCACCGCCATATCCGAACGTTCTGGAATAAAAATTCCATCAAACCAACGTTCTATGTTTCTCGCCGCATTTAAATCTCTGTCTTGAACATTGCCGCAATCAGGACAGAGGTAGACACGATTCTTTAAGGGCATTTTGTGTCGATGTTTTCCACAATTGTAACAGCAAGTTCTGCGAGCTAGGAAATAATCTATCTACGACTGTTAGTTTAGATAAAAACTTAATCGTTTTGTATTCTAATTGCCGCTTAAATTCGTACATCCCACAATCAGAAATCGCTCCGGCTAATTTGTGATTCTTCAAAAACGCTTTAATATTCAAGTCCTCAATCTTAATCTCGCTGTGGTTTTTGGCAAGATAATTAGTCAGCTTGTGTATGGCGTCTTTTCGGATATTTGCTACTTTAGCATAGAGTTTGCTCAGTTTCTCGATTGATTTAGCACGATTAATAGAGCCTTTGACTTTACGACTTACGTCCCGCTGTTTTCGCTTGATATTTTTGCTCATCCGTCGGTAAGCTTTGGGATTCGCAAAGACTTTGCCGTCGGAGCAGACAGCAAGTTCTTTAATCCCGATATCAACACCAACAACGGGACGACTTGTTGCAACTTCTGGTAATTCAACTTCGTATTTGATGGCAATAAACCACCTATTGGCGGTGCGACCAATTACGCAATTGTGAACTGCTGTCAGCGGCAATGGTTCGGTAAGTTTTACCCATCCGATCGATGGCAATTTGACTCGCTTGCCATCGTTATTAATTCCTGGCTTTGCTTTGGTTCCTGATTCTAGGTAAAAGGAATTTTTTTGTCCCTTTTTCTTGAATCTCGGTTGCTTTGATGTTTTTTTGAAACACCTTTCCCAGGCTTGACGCAAGTCTCCTAATGCTTTTTGTGGGACATTTTTATTGGTTTCATAGTACCAGTTATTTGCTGATTTTACTTCGGCAACCAACCGTTTGTGCAAGTCAATGGCTGATGGTATTTTGAGTGTTTTGTCGAATTCGCGTTGTTTGAGCAAATCTTGAATCAGGGCGTTCCCCCAGTTGTAACTGTGTCTGGCAACGCCTGATGCTTTTTTGAAAGCTGTAATTTGCTTGTTGTTCGGGATTAATGCGCTTCGGAAACTTAAAAGCATTGATTCGACCTTTCAATGTTTGGTACAAGTGGATTAACCTACCTACATATGCAGGTGGTGTTAATGCCTTTTCAAGCACACACATACGGCGCTCTCAAACGACTTGCGGAACCAACAGACAAGGCGGTTATTGCGTTTAGGGGGTATGAAGGACAGAAAGAGAAACTCAAAGCTATCCCCGATCGGCAAGAAAGGCTGAGATTGTTTGTTGACCAATTAATTGGGGAAGAGGGACAAACTGGGTAGTTTTGGGTAGACATGGGTAGAAATTAACTTTCAGTCCACAACTCTGATATTTTACCGTGTTTTGTTAAGACATTCCACCAACTCAACTACTTTACCAATACAGCAGGATAGCTACGGCGATCCGATCGCCAAAAAAGTTCGATCAATCTTTGAGGACATCCCTCCTCGCCAGAAACTGCCTCGGGACGGAACCTAAGCTGTTGGTAATGTTTGGCCTACATTCGGCACCCTCAACTGTCACAATCGGTTTTTACTTATTTTTATCGACCAATTAAGTGATAAATTATACTTTTATACCGTATGTTGGCGGATATAAATTGGAAAAAAGCATAATTTATCACTTGAAAAAGCGATTTTTCTGAGTAATTATACTGTGTGACACCATAAGGTGCCGAATGCAGAGTTTAAAAGCGCGACAGCTTGTGAAATTTAAGCAGCAGAGGCCATGGACTGGGCAAATACCACCGATCGATAGTAGCCTCGTAGTTGGTTAGTCGCCGCCGCCCAACCCCAGCGTTCGGCTTCAGAGCGAGCGTTTTGGCGGAGGGTTTCCCGTTCTTCGGGATTCGCAAACAGGCGCTGGGTGGCAGCCACTGCTCCGGCTTCATCGGCGGGGTCAAATAAATAGCCGTTAACACCGTCTGTCACAATATCGGGAATTCCGCCACTGCGAGCCGCCACTACGGGCGTCCCCGCAGCCATAGCTTCGAGGAGCACTAAGCCCAAGGTTTCGGTACGGGACGGAAAAATGAAGGCATCAGCAGATGCGTAAGCAGAAGCCAATTCTTGCCCCTTGAGGTAGCCAACAAAATTTGTGGGGGTGCCGGCAAAATATTGTTCGAGGGTTTGGCGGTGCGGGCCGTCTCCCACTAGGGCGAGGCGGGCGCCGGGAATGGCGGCGAGGACTGGTTTGATCGATTCGATTTCTTTTTCGGCACCGAGGCGACCGACGTAGAGGAGTAAGGGGCTATCTGGGTTATTTTCAGAAAGGCGCGATCGCATTTCTCGACTCTTCAATTCGGGGACAAACATTTCCGTATCTACACCGCGCTGCCATAAGTCTACTCGCTCAATGCCATGAGTTCTCAACTCATCCACCATTGCTGTAGAAGTGCACAGATTTAATTCAGCTTGATTGTGCGCCCCTTTGAGCAATTCCCACAGCAATGGTTCGAGCATTCCAAAACCGTAATGGTGTAAATATTTCGGTAAATGGGTGTGGTAAGAAGCCAAAATTGGAATATTGAACTTTTTGCCGTAATATATCCCGCCCAATCCCAAAATAGCGGGATTGACAACATGAATAAGATCCGGTTGAAACTTCTGTAATTGTTGACCTATAGCCGGACTGGGCAGTGCCATTTTCAGTTCCGGGTACATCGGCAAAGGCAAACCCTCAACACCGTAAACTCGGGCACCTTTGTATTCTGTAATTCCGTAATCTGGAGAAAATATCAGAACTTGTTCGCCCGATCGCTGCAAGTGATCTACAGTGTGAATCAGGCGCGTCACAATGCCGTCTATTTTCGGCCAAAATGTTTCAGTGAACAGAGCAATTTTCATAAGAAGAAGGAAGTTCGGCAACGGATTTAACGGATGTAACGGATGAAGGATTTAGTTATACTTAATATTATTAGTAAATTGATACATCATCCACAAAAAATTGGGCTTAATTCAACTCATGGGATTCAGGCTGAATTCACCGCCGAAATAACCATGTTCCGCTGCAAAAAGATCGATCGCCGGACGGTAAGCTTGATAAACTACAACAGTATTTTCGTCAAATTGTGCTAGAATATGACAACCAGTTTTCGGCCAATTACTTACCTGATTTAAATAAGGTTCTGTCAGCAGTTTTACCACAACTAATTCCCATCGATTGTTTTTTGGGGTAACACACAAATTCCGTGAATTCCCATTGAGAAAATTATCCCACCTAAAAGCAATCCCACACCTTCAGCAAAACAATTAATTCGATGAATTTCCTGTGCAGTCCTGGCAATTGAGATTTGGGTTTCGGTGGCAGATGGGGATTCACTAACTCGGCGATAATTTTGATAACTCGCCGTTAGTGTAGCCCATTCAGGTATTAAATAATAAGCACAAACTGCACTAGCCGAAAATCCCGGTAAAACAACTAAAAGCAACAGGATGAGAATTCGACTTTTTACGGTATTCATTGCTAAACAAGTTAGTAGTCAAAACCCGATGCCTTTTTTTTATTAACCGCAGAGGACACAGAGGACACAGAGAAAGAGATTGAAAGATATAGCGAAATTTATTCAGTACGGATTCAGTAGGGGCAATTCATTCAGTAGGGGCAATTCATGAATTGCCCCTACCTTTCGGAGGAAAATCATACTCCAAATCAGCCATGCCATTTTCCCTTTCTTATCTTTCATCTTACTTCGTGCCCTTAGCGCCTTCGCGGTTCGTTAAAAAAATCTCTATCCCCGCAAATAAAACTCAAAAATTAGCGCCAAGAAACCTTGGGCAAAATCTGATTTTTATCGACACGATGCTGATATTTAGTCGCAAAATTTAGCAGAGAATCGAGCAGCGAATCTGATAATAAATGGGGTTGCAAGCCGAGGTCTAAAAGACTGGTGTTTTTAGCATTGAAATAATGTTCTTCTTTCTCAACTCTGGGATTTTCTAGGTGATTGATTTCCACCTTTAATCCCATTGCCGTTCCTGCTTTTTGCACCAATGAGGCCAAGTCGCCGACGCTGAATTGTTCGGTGAATTGGTTGAAGACTCGGAATTGTCCGGCTTCGGCGGGGTTGGCGATCGCCAATTCGACGCATCTTACGGTATCCCGAATGTCCAGGAAGGTGCGGGTTTGTCCGCCAGTTCCATAAACTGTCAAAGGATGCCCGATCGCAGCTTGGATGCAAAATCTGTTTAATGCTGTACCGAATACTCCGTCGTAGTCCAAACGGTTGATTAACAGTTCGTCCATGCCAGTTTCTTCTGTGAGTACGCCGTAGACGACGCCCTGATTTAAGTCGGTGGCCCTCAAACCCCAGATTTTGCAAGCAAAATGGATGTTGTGGGAGTCGTGGACTTTTGACAGGTGGTAGAAACTGCCCGGTTGTTTGGGATAGGGTAGTGTATCCTTGCGGCCGTTGTGTTCGATCGTCAGATAGCCTTCTTCGATGTCAATGTTCGGGGTGCCATATTCGCCCATTGTCCCCAATTTCACTAGATGACAGTCGGGGAAATCTTCGCGAATGGCGTACAGCAGATTTAGTGTCCCAACTACATTATTGACTTGGGTGAGGACTGCGTGTTCGCGATCGATCATCGAAAATGGTGCCGATCGCTGTTCGCCGAAATGGACTACAGCATCCGGTGCAAATTTTCTCATACTTTTGCTGAGAAAATCGTAGTTGGTGATGTCACCGACGAACAAGTCGATGGACTTGCCCGTTAAATCTTGCCATCGCTGGAGTCGTTGCTGAATCGGTGCAATGGGAGTGAGGGTGTCGCTGCACAGTTCCAGATCCCAGTGCCGCCGCACGAAGCTGTCGAGGATGCCAACTTCGTGACCTTTGTTAGAAAGGTAGAGTGCGGTTGCCCAACCGCAATAGCCATCGCCACCAATAACCAGGACTTTCATAAATCAACGGTGAATCTTGCTTGCCAATACTGGGTTAATGTACCAGGTATTGGTGCATTCTGAACCTTTAATCAAGCTGGTGATTTCCCAAATCCCCACTCGATTTTTTTGTGTCAAACCTGAATTTCGTCGGCGAAGCTAGCCCAGCGGGTGAATTCCAAGGGGCCGGCCTGGGTTCCCCAGACGTGGGCGTGGCTTTCACCGGTGGCGTCGGCGATCGTGACTGGTGAATTTGTCTCGATCGATCTCGAATTCGCTATCTAGACAGGTGTTTTTGCCATTTCTGGATACCATACAGCCTTTTCCTGGTGTCTCGCGACCTTTGAAGCTGCTGCCCGTCCAGTGCGTAATCAAGGTGCAACGTGGCATTAGTTTAAATTCTGCGGTTTTGAGTTTGTAGAATTGCTCTTTGTTGGCGATCGTCCTGTGCGTTGTGCGATCGCTTGAACAACAGATATTTTAGTTAAAACTACGAACCGCCTATTTAGAGTTGAAAAAATGTTGGTTCGATCGAGGCTAAATTTTTGAGTAAAATCGCACTAGATAGCGCTCTGATTCAAAATAGCCTCAATTTGATTTTGTACTTGTTCGAGTTCTCGACGTTTGTCAGCCAGCCAAACTTTTTGGGCTTCGCATTCTGCTCGATTTTGGCGATCGCGCTTTTCCTGCTGTTCTAATAAATTTTCCCACAGTGCGATCGCTTTTGACATCACACCACTACTTGTCTCAACTCTTTCTTCAAATACTGCAATAATTCTTTCGTGTATCTTATCAAAAATAGACTGTGAAGATTCATCAAACTTCTCAAAGCCTAACTCGCAAACTTTTGCCTTGATTTGAGCTTTAACTGCATCGCCATCTAAAAAATTCCAGCCCAAACCGCCAGCAGCACCCGCAGCTATTGTCCCTAAAATTACTGGAATAATACCAAGTGGAAGAGCGATTAATACAGCAGCCGCGACAGCACCAATTCCCAAACCACCCATGAATAATCCGTCGTTGCCAATATCGTCAATTGATTCAGCAATCCCACTTCCACTTGTACCAATCTCGCCCAAATTACCTGCCATCGCCAAATTATTAAATTGACTGACAAGGTTACTACTCAGTTGCTTATCGAACTTTTGAAACTCCTGTCGAATTGCATCAATTCCTTCATCTATTTGACTATTTAAAGCTCCCATATTCTCTTGTAAAATAGACTGTACTTTTTGAGTAGCCCAATCTTCTATTTCTTGGGTGATATCTTCCACAAATTGATCTGAATAATCTTTAGTCAACTCTTTTTGACTCCACATATGCGAATACTCAGAAGTCCAGAGAGCGCTTTTTGCAATCAGGCGTTCTCCTAATTCTTCCACCCATTGATTCCAAGATTCAAAAGTTTTGTCTAAAGATTGCTGCATCAGTTCATCCCCTAAAAGTTTGATTTTCACATCGCGGCCGCTTGCTTCTGCCATTTGTTCAAATATTTTATGTTTATCTCCAGGAGAAACTGTCAACTTTCCTTGTAACATTTGCCTATATTGAGTCAATTCATCGCAGCCAGTACCAATGACTTGCTTCATTCCAGATGCCGACTGCTGAAGTGCGATCGCCCCCCGTTCAACTGTTAAAAATTGTTCGAGAGATTTAGTGAAATCCTGAAAAGATTTCACATACTCATTTTGCGTCCCGTCCAAAATTGCCTCAAGTGCAGATTGAGCCGAAATAAAATGAATCCGGTTTTCACCCGCAATCAAATTTTGATTCTTAACAATCGTTTCTACCCTTTGCCTTACCTGCTTGCGGCTTTCTTCCCGACGCAGCAAATCGGCAAAATTAACTAAAACAAAAATACTCTTCGCAGCTTCGCCATCTTTACCCTGATTCAACTCTTTTTTCAAATACAAAAGCAGTTCCCGTTCTTTTTCTGTCAAAGCATTTTGAGCGTGAGTCAAAAAAATCACTGCATCCGTTGTTTTGAGAACTTGTTGGGTAACTAACGTGCGTTCCGCTTGTTCGTTCAATCCGGGAGAATCAATAATTTCTACATCATTGGTACACAATTCGAGATTCGGATGCTCGAAAATGATTTCTTTGATTGCTGAATTGATAATTTCTTCTCCAAAAGAACCTAAAGCAGCTTCCTCAGAAATCGAGGCTTTATCTTTATATTGCTGCGGTGAAATCTCCTCCTCGCGTCCATCTTTATATTTGCAAATCACCCGCTGCTGCGGCCCGTATTTCAAAACAGTCACCGTACCGCTACAGGGAATATCCCGCACGGGTTGAATTTCTTCGCCCAGCAAAGCATTGAGTAAAGTTGATTTGCCTTTGCTGAATTCGCCCACAACGGCAACGCGAAACCGCTGAGATTGTAATTTACGAGATATCTTTGTTAATTCTTCTATTAAATTAGGAGATAGCACGTTGCGATCGCTCCCATCTAGCAGAGTTAAGCCGAGTTTTCCACAAACAGCATCCAGTTGTTGTCTATACTCCTTAAACTTTTTCAACTCCTGATATGACGAGACTGAATGTTTGCGATTTTTTTGCTGTTTCGGTTTGGCTGGCAAATGTTCGATAATGTGATGAGCAGCACGGACAAACATAGAATCGAGAGATTGAAATTGTGCTGGATCGAGTAACGAGTGAACTTCTGCCAAAGCTGCTGTATCCCTTATTGTTTGACTGCTAAAACTCGCTTCCAAAACAGTCAAAAATCGTGCATCAACTCCGAGTCGATCGGCAATGAGGGTCAAATACTGTTTTTCGCGATCGTGCATCGATCCATCTGCGGCCGACATCTGATAGCCAAAACTAATTAGCAGCAGTCTTTCCTCCTCAGAAAAACACGCTGTCAGCGCCAGCAACTCCGGCAATTTCTTGTAAATTTTCTGTTCCCGCACGCCCTTAGCCATCAGCATCGCCAATTGTCGCAAACTGTTGTTAGCGGGGATAAGTTCCGTCAAAGTTGTCCGCAAGTGCTGGATTTCCTCAGCGTCAACCGTACCATCAGCATAGATAACTCCCACCAACACCGTTATCAGCCCCGTCAGAAAGAGGATCGGGGGAGTCATATCCTCCCTACGAAGTCTTTGCCCTGTCAGCAGCGAAACAAGCTCAACCGTCTGCGAACTAATTAGCGAAGTGTTCATTTGTCGCGCCTACTGATAGTTTTTTTTTATTTAAACTATCATAATAGATAAGTTATTCTTGGGTATGCTACCGGGGTAAAAAGTAATGATTAACTTTGTATTTCCCGCAGCGGTACAGGCTGCGATCGAGGCTGGCAAATACGTACAAGTGTTTACATCGGCTGGAGTGCCGATCGGCATTGCGAGAGATGCAGCGACGGGACAGTTTGCGGCCCATGCTGTTGGTGCGGTTGTCAATAACAGCCCGCTATCGCCCTTAGTGTCTCCCGTGCAGCTTGCAATGGGTGGCTTGCAGATGTACCAAAACCACATGGGCTTTCAAGCCGTCCAAACGAGTTTGGGCGTGCTGCAAGCGACAACAGCCGTCATTGGTGTGGGAGTTGCGGCTGGGGTAGCTTTGTCTGCGGTGAATTTGCACCAGACTTTGAAACTAAAAAAAGCGGTTGAGAGGCTGGATGTTAAAGTTGAAAATGGTTTCATCAATTTAGAACAATTTGTAAAAGGCCAAAGCGCGGAAATTAAGCAATTAATTGCCGAAGTTGTTGCGGATCTAAAATTTGAGAACCACCGTTTAGTTTTAGTGCGGGCTTACGGGTTATTCAATCAAGCAATTCAACGAATGCGATCGGCTTTGCAAGTGAAAGATATCAACCGCCGCAATGCTGAAATTGATGCGGCGCGGGGGATGTTGTTTGAGGCTTTAGCCGATTACAGAAATCCGCAGTTGTTGTCAGAAACTTGTGCTGCGGGACAGTTGCGCCGGTTAGAGTGCAGTTGGACGATCGAGCAAAGTATTATTGCGACGTATCAGGTGCAAAATGAATTTGGTGCTGCGGGCGATCGCATCTCTCAACTCCAACAACAAATCCGTCAAGATAGCCTCGGTATCATACACTGTTGCGACTCAGACGAAGAGCTTGACTTTCTGTTTCCTGAAATCACGCGAATTCACAATCACGATTTAGCCGCATTAGACATTTGGCAAAATCAGATTGACTGGATGAAAGCTTTGCCGCCAAGTGAATTAAAACAGTTGCAAAGTGCGGATTTAAGTAAATCCGACTCGGCTGTTAAGGTGGAGAAAAACTCAGCCGCAACAGCTTTAGCGATACCCGACGAACAGTTATTTTATGAAAATTTGCGGCCCAAGTCTCATTTTTATGCTCTTCGCGCTCAACTCGAACTGATGCTCGATCGACAGCTACGTGAAGACTATGAAAGTTATATCATTGAACAAGGGGAAATCGCAGGTCATAAAACTTTAGTATCGTCGAACTTGGAAAAAGCATCAGACTTGGCTGTTGCTAATCTTTTTTATTATTTCAGAGTCCGGGATGAATCGGAAGAAGAATTAGAATTAGCGAACACCCCGTAGGTTGGGTAGAACGAAGTGAAACCCAACGCAAAGCAATCATTAATGTTGGGTTTCGTTCATCAATATAACTTGTGGTTGCTAATACCCAGAAAAAATTTTGAATTTATAAATACGGAGCTTCGCAAAATGGATGAATTTGTTAGAAAAGCAGCAGCACTGGGATTACCCGCAATTATGCTGGTAATTGTGATGGGAACTACAGGTTTAGCAGGTGCGGCCGCAATTACAGCAGCTTTAGCAACGTTAGGTGGCCCAGCAGGTATGTTAGGCGGAATCGCACTGCTGGGAATCATCGGTTTAGCTACAGAAATGTTGTCTAAGTATGGTCTTGAATCCG
The DNA here is from genome assembly GCF_020883145.1 of Microcoleus sp. CAWBG27. NCBI lineage: Bacteria > Bacillati > Cyanobacteriota > Cyanophyceae > Oscillatoriales > Microcoleaceae > Microcoleus > Microcoleus sp. CAWBG27. The sequence goes on along the minus strand of NZ_JAHREU010000004.1, from coordinate 20,160 downwards.
TGCTAATTGGGATTTACAGACAGCGCCTTCAAAACGGAGAATCAAAATCACGTCTGTGCGGAGAAATTCGGAATTTACCTATCTCTGGGGACATGAAACGCACACTCAACGAAGAGTTGAGCAGTTAATAGATAGGTAGAATTAGGCTTCGTAAACCATCTCTTTCTAAATACGAACAGGATTTACGCACAAGCTCTATCTGTAGGTGGGCAATGCCCACCTTACCGCTACAAAACGAAGTTATAAAAATGCGATCGCTCAACTAAAACAGGAGGAACCATTGATTAAGTTTATTGGGGAAGTCGAACTGCGTAACTCTCGCCGAGTCTACTACCAAGAGGATTCTTACCGAGTAGAGCAAATCAATCCAAATCGCGAAAAAGTGACTTACTCTGACGACATTCCTGACAAAGCTGTGGAGTATCTATACAACCAACTTAAGGGTCGTAAAGTTACACCAAAAGATGCTTCTACCGTTCTCCAGGCAGTCGCTAAAAACTTTAATCTCCCCTATAACTACGGTCATAAACTTGACTACTACGCTCAGGAAGTATTGGTGGTACTTGTGGCATTAGGTAAAGCAAGTTTAAGTAAAGAAGGTCGAGGCTACTTTTACACCATTACCTAATTGTTGATTCCAAATACTTGTATTAGTATTATAAAATTTTGAATGAGGCAACAGGAAGCAACATCTAAAATCAATACTGTACAAGCCGTGTCATTTTTACTACAACAATAATCAAATAAAATGAAGTCTAAATCTGTTACGCAAATCAGCGGTCTTCCCGGTCAATTAGTCGGTGCAGTTCCACTCCGAACCAGTGGAACAGGAACTCTTAAAATAGTTGGGGACACCTTACAAGGAAATTTTACCTCATTTTTTGGCTTAGAAATCAAAGAAATTGTCATTCCCATTCAAAATGTCAAAGCAGTTGAAATTGGCGAAGGTTGCACTTGGTGGCTGCTCGGACTCGGAATTTTAACCATCGGGATATTCTTCATTGGTATTATCTTCATTGTGTTAGCTTTTGTTGTAAAACAGCGTTATATTGTCATTTATACGAGTAGAAATAATCTGATTCTGTTTTGTACAAAAAATGATAAACTTAACCAGTTTCGCAACGAAATTATAGAAGCTTGTCGTCCTAAACCGAGCTATATTCCCCGATCCTCTCAGTCTCCACCAGCACCACCTTCTTTAGCCAAAGCGATCGACACTTAGTTAAATTTAAGAGGGCGATCGCTATGAACTTGAATAGTTAATTTGTAGCACAATTATTTAACCCAAACTATCAAAGATCGATCGCAGCGATTGTCAAAATTAAAAAGTGCGAGTGAGTGCATAAATTTGGAGAACAGTTAATACAAGCATCGCTAGAAACAACCAAGCAAACAGCGATGCGATTGGGTATTAACCGTTCTGCATAAATTAGGTTAGGTGAACCTTAAATCAACTGGGTTATTTCCCAAATCCCAACTCGGTTTTTTCTACTAAACCTGAATTTCATCGGCAAAGCTGGCCCGACGGGTGAATTCAAAGGGGCCGGCGAGGGCTCCCCAGACGTGGGCATCGGTTTCTGGGTCCCGTCCGCGATCGTGACTGGTGAATTTGTCTCCATCAATCTCAAATTCGCTGTCTAGATAGGTGTTTTTGCCCTTTCTCACCACCATGCAGCCTTTTCCGGGTTCGACGCACCCTTTGAAACTACTGCCCGTCCAGTGCGTAATGAAGGTGCAACCGGGCATTAGCTTAAATTCGGCTTTGTTGAGTTGTTCGAGTTTTTGCCGATCGCGCGAGGCCCCGTAAAATTGCTCTTCATTGACGATCGCATAATTTTCGATATCAATGCGATCGGCGATCGGGACTAATTTTAAAACTCGCACTCGGTACGGCAAGTGCAGTTCAATATCATAGGCTTGTTCTAGGTACAAGCTCATCCCGCCCAAAAGTTCCACAGGTAGGGGTCTCATACAGACGCGGATGTGGGCGAAGAAAGGCGGATTTTCAAAGGCTTGGGCTTGGTTGCTGAAGTCGGAGGCCATCCAGCGGGCGAGGGTAATGATATCGGTGGAATGGGACATATCGATGGTTTTGAGAAGCGGAGTAGAAGTTATTTTACTGGAATTTTCACAACAAACTCCGTACTCTGCCCCAGAATCGAAGAACATTCAATCTTACCACCATGTTTTTCAGTAATAATCTGATGACTGATTGACAGCCCCAAACCAGTGCCTTTCCCAAGAGGTTTGGTAGTGAAAAACGGATCGAATAATAGACAAAGAATGGGTTCCGGGATCCCGACTCCATTATCGGCAATACTAATTGCGATCGCATCATCACTACTAATAAAAGTACGAATCGTAATCCTAGGTTCTTGGTTATTGCTGACACCCGATGATTCCAAAGCATCGATCGCATTACTCAGAATATTCATGAATACCTGGTTCAGTTGACTAGGATAACATTCGACTTGTGGTAACTGCCCATAATTTTTGATGACTTGAATTTCAGGACAATTTTGTCCACCTTTTAGACGGTGTTGCAAAATCAACAGAGTGCTGTCAATACCTACATGAATATCAACCGCTTTGCAGTAGCCTTCATCCAAGCGGGAGAAATTGCGGAGAGAAAGCACCAATTCGCGAATGCGATCCGTACCTATTTTCATCGAATTGAGTATTTTAACCAAATCTGATTGCAAAAAATTTAAATCAATTTCTTCTGCCCGTGTCTGGATTTCTACTACTGGATTGGGATAATGTTTCTGGTAAAGTTGCACAAAGTCTAACAAATATTCAGTATATTCTTTAATGGGGCTTAGATTAGCATGAATAAAATTCACTGGATTATTAATTTCGTGGGCGACTCCCGCCATCAAGTGACCGAGGGCAGACATTTTTTCGCCTTGCACTAAATGAGTTTTGGCTTGTTGGAGACTTTCTAATGCTTCGTTGAGTTCCTTGGTACGTTCTTCCATCAGGCGCGTGGCATTTCGTAGTTGTAAATGCACCTGAATTCTGGCTAATACTTCTTCACACTGAATCGGCTTGGTGATGTAGTCCACTGCACCCAAACTTAGCCCCTTAATCTTATCTACTGAGTCGGAAAGAGCTGTCATAAAAATGATAGGAATATTGTGAGTGTCCGGATTGGACTTCAGTCGTTTACAGGTTTCAAATCCATCGATACCGGGCATCATGACATCGAGTAAAATCAAATCTGGCTGAGACGATCGCACTCGTTGTAAAGCAATTTCACCATTTTTGGCGATGGCGACTCGGTAGTCCTGTTCGCTCAATACATCAAATAATACTTGCAGATTGCTGGGAGTATCGTCTACAACTAAAATAGTTTTTTCTGCGGACATAGGATTGACTGACATTACAAACTCCAATATATGAAAATTTTGAACCGCAGAGGACACAGAGGACGCAGAGGGAAGAGTGTTGTGAGGGTTTTGGATGTCGTAAAAAAACCTTTCATCCCTCCCCTCTCTGCGCTCTCTGTGTTCTCTGTGGTAAAATCCTCTTAATATCTATTTTACATCTTTGTACACTCCATTAAGAGAAGAGTTTTGAACCGCAGAGGGCGCAGAGGACGCAGAGGGAAGAGTGTTGTGAGGGTTTTGGATGTCGTAAAAAAAACCTTTGATCCCTCCCCTCTCTGCGCTCTCTGTGTTCTCTGTGGTAAAATCCTCTTAATATCTATTTCACATCTTTGTACACTCTATTAAGAGAAGAGTTTTGAACCGCAGAGGGCGCAGAGGGCGCAGAGGGAAGAGTGTTGTGAGGGTTTTGGATGTCGTAAAAAAACCTTTGATCCCTCCCCTCTCTGCACTCTCTGTGTTCTCTGTGGTAAAATCCTCTTAATATCTATTTCACATCTTTGTACACTCTATTAAGAGAAGAGTTTTGAACCGCAGAGGACACAGAGGACGCAGAGGGAAGAGTGTTGTGAGGGTTTTGGATGTCGTAAAAAAAACCTTTCATCCCTCCCCTCTCTGCGCTCTCTGTGTTCTCTGTGGTAAAATCATCTTAATATCTATAATAGTGGTTCAATTAGGCGAATAATGGCTTCCTCATCAAAATTTTGACTTAGTTCTAACACTCGGTTCGCAAAGACTATATATTCGGGTGCCAATTTTTTTAGGCGATCGGCTTCCTGGTGAATATCACTCATAAAACCACCCTGGGCGGCGGTATAGAGGGCTGTCAGTTCTTCGGCTGGTGGCATTACCATTTTAACCTCATGGGCCTTATTCTCAGCAATTTGCATAGCATCTGGTTTCATTTCTTCATAAATCCACTGCAATTCCAGGTGTTGCTGCAATTGGTTCAACAATCCAGTAAACTCGATCGGCTTCGGAAAAAAACTATTGCAACCAGCATCCAGACTTTCCTTTATATCCACCTGAGACAGGGTGGCTGGAGAAGCAATAATTGGCGTAGTCGCAAAGTTTGGCAGTTGTCGCAGGCGACGAGTCATTTCTAAGCCATCCATAATCGGCATCTGTACATCGGTAACGATCGAGTCTGGTAGTATCTGAATAGCCATGTCTAAGCCCGTTTGTCCGTTGTCAGCTTCTGCCACTTGGAAGCCTAGGGGTTCCAGCATATTTATGATGACGAGGCGATTTTCAGGGCGATCGTCAATCACCAGAATTTTGCGTCTTTTACCCTGATAGCCGATGACTTTGCGATCGGCGATCGCATCTTCTGTCATCCAATCCGATGCTGGCAACAAATCTACCTCAAACCAGAAGCTACTACCCTCACCCAGCACACTCTCGACATTAATTTCGCTACCCATTTTCAGGATAATTTGTTGGCCGATGGCAAGCCCCAAGCCAGTTCCTTCGCTGTTGCGATCGCCTTTTCCAGCTTGCTCGAAAGGTAAAAAAATCTTCGATAATTTTTCCGAAACAATGCCAATACCAGTATCTTTAATCTTGAATCGAATTCTTTGGGCTGCACCGGATTCGATTGATTCTCCTACAGGTTCAACTCGGAAACTGACACTGCCAACATCGGTAAAATTGATGGCATTACTGAGCAAATTCAACAACACTTGTCGCAGTCGTTTGTCATCAGCATGGACTGCAATGGGCAGGTTGCTAGCCGGCTGATAGCGAAAATCCACGCCTTTTTGTTCTGCCTTGATCCGGCACATATCCACAGTGGAGGATAGGAAGTTTTCTAGATGGAAATCTTGGGGATAGAGTTCCATCTTGTGTACTTCCAACTTTGACAAATCCAAAATATCATTAATCAGAGTGAGTAAATGGGAACCACACTGGTGAATTACTCCTAATCCTTTCATCTGTTTGGGAGTAGTTGCGCGATCGTGTTGGAGGATTTGGGCATAACCTAAAATGCCATTGAGTGGCGTTCGGAGTTCGTGGTTCATATTAGCCAGAAATTCGCTTTTGGTACGGTTGGCAGTTTCGGCAATTTCTTTAGCTTGTTGCAATTCTTCGATAGCTGTTTTTAAATCTTGGGCTTGGAGTCTCAGTTCTTTTTGATATGCTTCTACTCGTGTAGCTGCGGATTGAATTGTCTGGGCCAAAAATAGGATTTCATTATTCGGCAATCCACTGGGTATTACAAAGTTGTCAACCTCATTCCTGTCGGTGATTGCTGTGTTCAATTTATGGAGTGGCTGTAAGACAATTCGCTGAATTAATATTGTCATCAGCCCCAAAATTGCAGTAATCCCAATCAGGAGGGTGACGGTAGAAGTATAGAAAGTTTCTGATACTTGTTTTTGTACTTCTTCGGCATCAAGAATTGCGATCGCCAACCCGCGCCGATTTCCCTGACTAAAGATGGTACTGCTAAAGGGCAAAATAGCGACTAAAGCTGACTCACCATCTATGTTGGTTCTGAAACTTGTTTCTAAACCTGTTTCGGCCGATCGCTCTAATATTTGCTCTAATTCTGGATGAATCATAGCATAGGCCGGATTTTTGAGTGCCGATCCACTCCGGGCGAGGGTTTGGCCATCGGGACTGACGATCGCCACTTCCACCACTGTCGGCAAGGTAGCATAGTTTTGCACCACGCGCTTGACAATGCTCCTATTCCCCAATTCGATTAATCCTTCCGTGGAAAACCCCACTCCCTGGGTAATCGATCGGGCGCGTTGTTCTAGTTCTTTCTCTAATTGTGATTGCATCAATAAGTAGTTGAATCCCAAGGTAATTAAGCCAACAGTTGCTAGAGAAATACTAAAACCCAATAATAATTGGCGAGATAAGTTCTTTCTAGGTTGCTGATTCATGGTTTCCATTCTGCCATTACTTCATTAATGAGGCTATTATCGATCTCCACATCTTGCCGAATTACTCGATTATGACGCGGATCGGATTTAAGTAATTGAATAATTTCTTCCTTGGCAGATTTGAGCCGATTTTCTGGGCCAAACATCCGCCGATTTAAAGTCATATCACCTTTTTTTAACCCAGCATAATTACTAGCAAAAGCCTCCCCAGTTTGTCCTAGTTGTTTTCCAACTGCGTTAAACACTTTTTTCGGCTGAGTTTCAACTGCGTGCATGACATCAAACCATGCCAGTATAAATTGCTTTAGTTCGGCTTTTTTTGCTTTCGCTATCTTGTCACTCGACATCAAGGTATCAATCACCAAACTGTCTACTTGCTTGGTTGTGTAAATTATATTGCCATTAATGCTCTTGGCAGTGTCCCCCAGCATCGGTTCCCATAATATCGCTGCATCGATTTCACCTTCCTTAATTTTCTGGGCTGATACTTCATTGGAGTAATCCAAAATCTGAACATTAGAGGGCTTAATTTGATTCACTTTCAATGCCTCTAGTAAAATTAGATGGTTGACGGTTCCTAGCTTGGCTCCTACTTTTTTTGCCTGCAAGTTTGCTACAGATTTAATTCGTTGCTGGGCAACAATTCCGTCTGCCCCAGCCGAGATATTTGTGGTCATTAATACTAGAGGTTTGCTATCGCCAGAATCGACCTGCATAACATCCCAGAAAGATGTAAATGCTGCATCTAATGAGCCACGCATCACTGCCCGACTGGAATCTTGCTGGTTTTCAAATCGTATCAATTCAACCTTTAGCCCTCGCTGCTTGAAGATTCCTGACGCTTGGGCATACAATGCGATATCAAAACCCACCCAACTTGTAATTCCTACTCGGAGAGGTTTGAGCGATTGGTTAAACCCAAAGCCACAGGCATTGGTAAGAAAGGTGAGGCAAAGGGCGATCGCAAATAAACAGAAACCTGGCTTGATATTTAACTTCGATTTTGGCTTCCAGGAAATCCTCAACATATTGATGATTGAGATAACTTTCATGACTGCGAAGTCTAGTTTGATTTAAATTTATTATATTTAAATTTTAAATTTATTATTTAAATAAGGTCGATCGCACTTACGACATCAATCTACAGATCGAACTAGAGATTTTTGGCGAAAATGCGATCGACCCGATGTTACTTTTACCAGAGATAAAATTCTCTGGTTCAGACATCTAAATTAACAAACTAGATGAGTTTGACAGCCCGGAGACCAAACATCAGCACTGTAGCCAAGCCGACCATGCCACCGAAAATTCCAAAATAAGCTATTGCTCCGGTAAGACTCATTGCAATTTCTCCAAAATAATCAATAAAAAGACCTATTAGAACTATAATCTAAAATCTAATATCTAAATTAGATAAATATGCAATCGATAATTAAAGTTGACTTGGGCCCACAATCTTACAATGTTTGCGTGCGATCGGGCGGCTTAGACGAGCTCGGTACCCTGATGGGCGATCTAAGTTTGGGCAAAAAAGTTCTTTTGGTCTCAAATCAGTCGATTTTTCGGCACTACGGCGAAAGAGCAACCGCAGCCCTCGAATCGGCCGGTCTAGAAGTCAGTACCTGCATTTTACCACCGGGCGAACAGTACAAAACTTTAAATTCCATCCAGAAGATTTACAATGCGGCTTTGGCTAACCGGTTGGAACGTTCCTCGACAATGGTGGCTTTGGGCGGCGGGGTGGTTGGCGATATGACGGGTTTTGCGGCGGCGACTTGGCTGCGCGGAATTAATGTGGTGCAGGTTCCGACTTCGCTGCTGGCGATGGTTGATGCTTCTATTGGCGGCAAAACGGGGGTAAATCATCCTTCGGGGAAGAATTTAATTGGGGCTTTTCATCAGCCGCGTTTGGTTTTGATTGACCCGGATGTTCTCAAAACTCTGCCGGCGCGGGAGTTTCGTTCGGCGATGGCGGAAGTTATTAAGTATGGGGTGATTTGGGATGCTGAATTGTTCCGGAAGTTGGAAAATTGCAAGCGCTTGGATCAAATGCGCTATGTGAAGGCGGATTTGTTGGCTGAAATTTTGAGCAGGTCTTGCCAAGCTAAGGCTGAGGTGGTAAGCAAGGATGAGAAGGAGTCGGGTTTGCGGGCGATTTTGAATTACGGTCACACGATCGGTCATGCTGTAGAAAGTTTGACTAATTACAAGGTAATCAATCACGGCGAAGGTGTGGCAATTGGGATGGCTGCGTCCAGCCGCTTGGCTGTGGAGTTGGGAATGTGGGATGCTGAGTGCGATCGCCGCCAATCTGCTTTAATTGCCAAAGCTGCTTTACCTGCTAAGTTGCCCGCAGGTGTCGATATTGAGGAGATTTTGAAGACTTTGCAACTGGATAAGAAGGTGCAGGATGGCAAGGTGCGCTTTGTGCTACCGGTGCGCTTGGGTGAGGCCGCTGTGAGCGATCGCGTGGATGGAGATGTAATTTTACAAGTTTTGAAGGAAATGCTTTAGATGGAGGCTTATCGGCGTGTTTAACCGCCGTTGAAGGCTGATTAATGCCGATCGCCACAGCATTTTTTATCTTAATGTTCGAGCGATCGACTATCGATCTCACATCTGCTTGGATGACCATAATTAAGATTGGTTTGTAGTGAGGACTTTAGTCCTTAGAAGATGCGGACTAAAGTCCTCACTACAAACCTTTTTTATTTCAGGTATATCCAACATAATATGATTTTAAGAGCCGCTGGACTGCGAATTGATTTCCTCCAAAAGTTTATCTACTCTCGTAGCTGCTTGAGTTCTGCCCTGCTTGATAAATAACTCCTTAGCTTTTTTGAGACTGGCTAGGGCCTCTGCTTGGTCTTCCTTCGCCCCTTGCTGGTATAAACCGACTCCTAAATTGTTTAAAGCATCGGGATACTGGCTGTTAATTTTAACAGCTTGTCTCCACAGTACGATCGCCTCGGGCAACTTTCCTTGACTTGCCATCGCCACGCCCAAATCGTTGTGAGCTTTGGCGTGCTGCGGGTTGACTTCAATTGCTTTCTGGTATTGGACGATCGCATCACTCATTTTACCTTGCCCAGATAGCAGACTTCCCAACTTATAATAAGCATCGGCTTGTTTGGGATAGCGAGCGATTAGTTGCCGGTACAAAACTTCGGCATTGACAATATTTCCTTGACCGTAGAGGTCGTTGGCAGTTCTCAAACCCACCGTGTAACCTTTGCCTACAACTTGGCACTTTTTCTCGGAGTTGCCTTCTTGTTTACAAATCTTAAGTTCGTCTCCCTTCATCTCGTAGGATAGAACTTCGCGAACTGCCGGCCCCCGGCGCGGTGGCTGCAAGTTCTGCGACTGCAAGTTTGGGGCTATTTGCACCGAAGTAGTTGATTCAGCTTGTACGGGTGGGACAACTGCCAATGCGTACATTCCAGCCACCACAATGCTTGAGCCAATCCAGGTAAAAGGTTTGAAAGGGCGAAACTCTCGATCGTTTTTCATGTCTTTTGTGGAAATGTGTTGTTGATATCCTGGGTTTCACTGCTTCGTCAAAGTCCGAACACATGGCGGCCCACCATTGATACTGTTATTAACAGTCGAGATATTTTAGCACTGTAGGGCAGACTTTGAGTTAAATTAGAGTATATTCCCGATCGATTCTCAGTCAACCTTAGCAGGAAAGTAGAAATGGGGCAGTCTATTCTCACCATGCTGTTTGCGCTCATCCTCGGCTACGCTGTTAACTCAAGCGTGAAAATAGTCAGCGGTGGCGACGAAGCTTTAGTCGAACGTTTGGGCCAATACAAGCGCACCCTCAAGCCCGGATTCCACTTTATCAGTCCCCTGATCGAAAAAGTCGTTTGCGTAGACACCAGCCGCGAACGAGTTTTAGATATTAAACCTCAATCAGCAATTACGGGCGATAATGTCGCCCTAGAAGTCGATGCCGTTGTGTATTGGCGGGTGGTGAATTTGCAGAAAGCTTATTATGGAATCGATCAAATTGAAAATGCGATCGCCAACTTAGTTTTAACGACGTTTCGCGCTGAAATTGGTCGATTGCCCATGCAAGACATCTTGGGTTCCCGAGATGACATGAATAAAAAGTTACTCAAGAAGTTGGACGAAGCTACCGAAACTTGGGGCGTCAAAGTAATTCGCGTAGAAATTCAAAGCATTACCCCTCCCAAAAGGGTGCAAGAAGCTATGGAATTGGAGCGGGCTACTAAGAGCGAATGGCAAGCAATGGTCAATAAGGCGATCGGCACTAAGGAGTACATGAGGCTCTTAGTTGAAGCTTTAGACTCCCATCCGAACAGCAAGCAAGTTTTGAATTACTTAGTAACTGAAAAATACTTAGACGCTCAACAAAAACTAGGCGAAAGCGACAACGCCAAAATTCTGTTTATGGATCCAAGAAACATGACAGAAGCCCTCAACGAGTTGATGGGTTCCATGCCGGATATCCAGCCGCACGCTCACGGTGGAGAGCGAGAACTCAAACTAATCGACCAATCAACCGCTCAAGATTGATTTCTGAAGATAGCGTCGGCAACCAAACAAACATCGTGCATTTCTCTGACATCGTGAATTCGCAAAATATCTGCCGAATTTGCGATCGCACTTGTACAAGCCGCCGCTGTCCCCCAAATTCTTTGTTTGGCTTCTGGCTGATTCAAAATGTGACCGATAAAGCTTTTGCGCGATACTCCGACTAAAATAGGACAGTCCAAATCCCGAAATTTTGGCAACTGGCGCAAAATTTCCAAGTTTTGATTGTAAGTCTTAGCAAAGCCAATACCGGGGTCGATAATTATCTGAGATTTATCAATCCCCGCAGCCATAGCGGCCACTATTCGACTATCCAAAAAATCCAGAATTTCCCCAATCAAATCCTGATAATCTGTGAGTTTTTGCATCGTCTGGGGAGTTCCTCGAATGTGCATCAAAATTATCGGCACTTGCAACTGAGCAACCGTTGACAGCATTTCCGAGTCAAAAGTTGCTCCCGAAATATCGTTGACAATATCAGCTCCCGCCTCAATCGCAGCTTTAGCAACCTGCGCTCTGGTAGTATCGACAGAAATCGGAACTGAGCTAAAAATATCTGCTTTTTGCCTCAGCATTTGTACGACAGGTATAACGCGATCGATCTCTTCTTCTAAGGATATTTCCGCTGCACCTGGCCGCGTAGATTGACCGCCAATATCAATAATATCTACCCCCGATTTGACCATAGAATCAGCTTGCGCTAAAGCTGATTCTATGGTATTGAAATCGCCACCGTCGCTAAAACTGTCAGGAGTTACGTTCAAAACGCCCATCAAATAAGTGCGCTTTCCCCACTCGAAAGTTTTATTTCTAATAATAATTTTGGCTGGGTTATCTGTCATGGCGAGTGAGATTTTAGATTTTAGATTTTAGGTTTGATATTGTGTCCGGTGAATTAGCATAAAAAAAACGGTTCGTAGTGTGGACTTTAGTCCGCAAAATGCTGCGGACTAAAGTCCACACTACGAACAAAAATGGCTTGTAGTGTGGACTTCAGTCCGCAGCCTCAGAGCCGACTTCCATTCCATACTACGAAATAATTTTCTTAAAAAACCCCGGTTTCTTATAGTTGGATGCGTCCAAGATTCTTCAACCAAAACTCAACCAGCTAAAAACATTATCAACCGTCAATTCTAACTCAATTCCATTAATAATTGGCAGTTGAGCTGTACCTCGGTACAATTCTACTTTTTGTCCGGGAAATACTGCTAAAATACTTTCTTCCTCTGGATCTAGCAACCAACCCAACTCAGTACCGTGTCGCGAACAGTGCAGCAATTTACCAAGGACTTTTGTTTGGCTTTGGTTTGGGGATAAAATTTCAATAGACCAGTCTGGATTGATTTCAAAGATGTTGGCAATTCTACCCGAAGGCAAAAAAGGAATTCTTTCCCAGCGGAATACTGCTATATCTGGTACGATCGACTTACCGCCAAAAGTGCAGCGCAATTCAGGAAAAGCCTTGGCAATTTTTTGAGTTTGCGCTAATTGATTAATAGTTTTGCATAATTCATATTGAAGTACGCTATGTTCACCTTGAGGCATGGGTTTCTGAAGGATATCTCCGTCAATAAATTCTGAGGCAGGTTCAGTTTCAGGAAGTTTGAGGAACTCCTCTAAAGCGGGTTTGGATTGAACGATCGCAATCATAGGTCAATTCTCTCGATCGAAAAAACACTCAAAGGCACACTACAATTATAGGCGATCGCTATCGTCAGATAATTAGATACTAGAGAAAGGGAGCAAAACGCACCAGATCGACTGGATACCAAAAGCCAATGTCCGTGATGGAGCGATCGATCTAAATCTACAACAATTCCCGCCGTTGACATTAATGGAATTGAAGAAAGCTGTCAGCCTAAAAAGTGGTTAGGAATGAGAATTAAATAACTTACAATTTTTATTATTCTTGTGGGACGGGCGGGACGCCCATCCCACAAATATGTGTAAAATATTTAATTCGCGAGCCTTAGTTTCCCCATCATCAACTAATACTCGAAGGTTTTGGGGTAACTCGTACAGATTGTCATTTCTCCACATCAAAACTATTCGTACAACCACCAATTACCAATTATTTGTAATTGACAATTCTATCGAAACTAGCAGCTTCCAAACTCGCACCACCTACCAAAACCCCATCAATTTCAGGCATCGCCATAACTTCATCAATATTCTCTCCTTTCACAGAGCCGCCATACTGAATCGGCACATCAGGATTAGTCAATTTAGAGCGAATCAAACCAATAACTCGGTTAGCTTCCTTCGTTTCGCAAGTGTCGCCAGTGCCGATCGCCCAAATCGGTTCGTAAGCTATTACTAAGTTATCTTGGTCAACACCAACCAAATCCTGCGCTAACTGAGAAAAAATATGAGCTTCCGTTTCCCCGGCATCCCGTTGTTGCTTCGTCTCTCCCACGCACAGAATCGGAATTAAACCGGATTTCTGAGCAGCTTTCAGCCGCAAATTCACCGTTTCGTCGGTTTCCCCAAAATATTGGCGGCGCTCGCTGTGCCCGATGATAACGTAGCGCACCCCAAGCTCTGTCAGCATCTGCCCGGAAATTTCACCAGTATAAGCTCCAGACTCTTGCCAGTGGACATTCTGGGCACCGAGTCTAATCCGGCTTCCGTGCAGGTTTTTCGAGAGGACACTTAAATCTGTGAAGGGAACGCAAAGCACGACTTCCCGTTCTTCTGGGGTTTCCGTCAGGCAGGACATGAATCCTTGAAGAAACTCTAGGGATTCTGCCCTAGTTTTGTACATTTTCCAGTTGCCAGCTATAACTATTTTCCGCACTACTTTGTTAAATCCTTGTCCTTACAACGCATTTTATAGTCTAAAGCTTTAGGGTACATTTCGATCCCTCATTGTCCAAACTCGATGCGAGCTTGCTCAACAAAGTCAATGGTGACGACTTCTGTTTCGGCTTCGCGGGCCAATTGCTCGATCCGCACGCGGGCTTGTCCCCGGACAAAGTAGGGAATATTTTTCAGCTTGGCCTTAGCTTCAGCCGTCCATTTTAAATCATCTGAGAATTCGGAATCTGGCATGGCGTATCGGGCGATCGACTGCAAGCGCTCAGTTCTGTACTTTGACAAAAGTCTGTCTGGCTATTCACTGTAACAAGGTTTCTCCTCATTTAAAGACCCACGGACAGACTACTCCCGTGGGTCTTTTAGTGGATTTTGGATTTTAGATTTTGATGCCGCACAACTCCTTGAACAACTCACGAACGCAGCGAGCTATCACCCGCTGGCGGGCTAGCTTAATCGGAGTGCCACCCTTTTTCCTCCTCTTGAGGTTTTCGGCTGGGGACATTTGCTCGGCGTCGGCGCCCTGACCGTAAGTAAATTTCAGCGGTGGATTATTGCGGCTAACTTCCAGCCGCGTGAAGCACCATTGCCAAAGGGCTTTTCTACACAGCGCACTGCCGGATTGTTTCCCTTTCTTTTTCTGGCCGCTGTCATCGCGAATCACGCCCATGCCGACCGCTCTCATGAAGCGGCGCTCTGATAATTTGAGTTTGCACTCTTTGCCGGTTTGGCGATTCTTGCGGAGTTTTACTTCCGGCCGACCGTCTTTCAAGAAATCCTCGATCGGGTAAATCGCACCGAGCAAGTACCCTTGCAGTTGATACCCGAAACCGAATTTTGTAAAAATCCGCCGATATTCCCGAAACTGCGGATGCTCGATTAGTTGAACCAACTGTTTTTTGAGCTTGAAAATTTCCTCTTCGATTTCACAGTATTGGCTGGCGGCCCACTGAGTTTGAGCTTCGATTCCAGCGCCAACGGTTGCGTCCAAAATGCGATCGTACTTTTGCGACTTTCGCCGTCCTGCCAGCCATCCCCACATCAGGGGCGGTAATTCTTCTTGCGATTTTGCCGATCGTACTTGGGCAATCTCTGGGCATTGCCACGCTAGCTCCTGCCTCATTCTGTTGATGATAGGGGATTGCACTCGATTCAAATGTTCTATCCGCAAGCAAATTTGCTTAACTTGGCTCACCAGGGAATCCCGAATTTTGAGGTAGCTTGATTCCGGTTTGTCGAAATACCAGCAAGCAATAGCAAAGGCATCAATGTCATCAGTTTTTGCGCCGCTTTTGCCTTCTTTCCCCATCAATTCTGCCCTGTAGTTGGGCAGTTTGCTGTTGGAAATCATTCTTACTTCGATTCCCCAGTCGGCAAGTTTATTCATCCAGAGCTTTGCGTAATTAATTCCGGTTGGCTCGCAGATTGCAATTATTTTGTCGGCGCTGAAGCTCTCGATTTTTTTCCTTAAATTATTTAAATTTTCAAGGTTCGAGCGATACTCCTTGATGTCGGCGTCAAAGTAGTCGTCGCGGGGGTTGCTGGGTTTTTCCAGCATAAAACACGCGGCAATTGATGACCGAGAAACGTCAATGCCTACGATTAAATATTTCATGTAGTTGGGGAGAATAAAAGTACAAGGACAAGAAGAGCCTACGAATCTCCCAAAAGCAACTGAATGCTTACTTCACTGATTAAAGCTCGTTTATTTTGTCCGGTTTGATTGCGGGCTGGCGCCTACGAATACACAATAGCAATTAAGCTAATTTCAATTTTAAGGCGCCACTCATCTTGCGACTCATCCCGCGACTCCCCCTTTATAAGGGGAGGAGTTTCGTCCGCTGAGTCAAGGCGACACTCGTCAGGCGGTTGTAAGGATAGAGTTAGTTGCAACAAGGGCGATATATGCGTATGCGTAGTCAAGCCTCTCGGTTATTAAGCGGTCAAATTCCTTGGTTGAGTAAACTAGCAGCAGGTAATTTGCTGCGTTGAGGTAATGATTCAAGCACTTATCGCGATCTGCTTTTTTTAAAAGGCCTCGTAATTTGGCTTCTCTTACAATCGAAAAAACTTTTTGAGATTTGTCTTCGCTAAAGTCGTCAAATCGTTCTTTTGCAAACTTTGCGTAGATGGGGTTATACTTATTTTCGGTTTGTGTCTTCATGGTATGCTGGCAGATGAATTGGTCAAGATAGCTTGGATGCCAAGCGGTTAAAGTGTAATTTAGCCGCTTGTTTTTGTTCCTAGCTTTCGGTTGGGATCTCGACGAAGAAAGCATTGCATTCGGGGTGTTTGCCCTTCCCTTCTAGAAAACTTGCAAGAGATGCGGTAATTTGCTCGTCGCTAATTTTCTCCATTTCTTTTATGACTCGCTTTGACACATCAGAAGCGATAACCTCCATTTCAGCGCCTGTTATATGTTGTAGGGCTGCCAGCAATAGGTTGCTAAATAGCGCAGTCGAAAAAATAACGGATTGCTCTCCAATAGGCAAACTTGTCATCGTGTTAACTGCGGGTACTGGGCTGTGGTCAGGAATAATCCGAATTGAATTCAGATTGAGTTCGCAACTGTCTACAGCACTGTCTAGTATTTCTGCTAGTTCCTGTAGCTCGCGATAATTGCCTTGAGTTTTAAGTGTCAAATCAGCAATATGAATATCTAAGCCCACAATTTCGGCTTTGATTTCAGGTCGAATTGGGGGCAAATCGGAATGCCTGTAAGTGAAAGTGTGCATGATTTTAAAGATTTAGAGATTAGGATGAGTCCGACACTTTGTCGGATCTATTTTTGCCAGCGATGGCTTTTTGATAGCTTTTCGATGGCACTCTGATAGCAAATCCTCTCTTTTTAGATTTAGATTTAATGTAGGCTTCCGCCCGATCGCAAATCTCTTCTTGTTCAGGGGTCAGTTCCGTTCCTTCGGCATGCTCTCCTTCACCATCGTCCGGTGGCTCGGTGCCACCTATCAGCTTTTCGAGGTATTTAGAAACGGTCATTCCTGCTGCTGCTGCTTTCTGTTGCAGGAGTTGGTAAGCTTTGCCGCCGATGCGGACTTGCTTTGCTCTGTCCTCTGGGTTTTCGTCAAGTGTCTCGCTGATTTTGACGGCTGTAATTGCTTCGGGCGGGAAGCCGTCGAGCACAGTTTGCCACTTATCCTCTAACTGTCTATTTCCGCCAGCATCGACTTTTGCGAACTTCAGCAGCGATAAGGCTTGGGCTACGGAAGTGGGGAGAATCTTGAATTTGGATTTGATGAGTTCAATGCAAATCTTGGCCGCTTGAATGATTTTCTTGCAGTAAAAGTGCGATCGCCCCAGCGCATTTTTACAGTATTCGGCAAAATCTTTGTATTGCCGTTTGTACAGCCGATAACGGCACACGGCGTCGAGCATCACTCCTTGCCGCACGTAGTCGAGGAATGAGCGTTTGATTCTTTGGGTAAGCAGGGCAATATCGTTGTGTGGGACTTCGCGGGAAATCTCGGATTCAAAGTCCAGCAGCGGTTGGAACTCGCTTTCTGGAGGTTCCCAATAAATATCGTTAAAGTCGGCGGTTGTTTCCATGATTAATCGATAATGAGAGAAGAAACTGCCTCTGCCTCTGATGATTCTGATAGCAAAAGCAGCTTATCAAAGGTCAATCTACTCGCACCGGGATCTACTCCAAAAGCTTGCAGAAAAATCTTGAGGTCTTCATAGTGTTCTGCCGCCCTCTCGATATCTCTAATGAGATTCTTCAAAGTAAAAGCCTTGTTCTTAATTTCTTCCTCTAAACTTTTAGCATCATCCGCCAAACGGTTTTGAGCATTCAACTCGTCGAGCAATTTGTCAATCTGAGCTTTCAGCTCTTTATAGCCTTCGCTCAGTTCACTCACTTCGCTGCTGACTACAACTCGCCCCTGTTGTTTGAGGCCGTCCCACTTGCCTCTCTTGTAAACCGGGATAGATATTTTTAGGTAAGTCATTGTTTTTCACTTGTTAATTTTTGGGTGCGGAGGAAGCGATCGCCCTCTCTCAAGAAACGATCGCACAAGAATGTAAGCATGATGGAAATATGGGTAGACAACCATAGTTAGAAGCTGGCATCACCTCCTGGGGGCGATCGCCCGCTCCAAAGTATTGCGCTGCGGGCGAACTTTTTGATGCGGTTTGCGCGATCGCCCGCAACGACACCCATGGGCGGAAAACTGGGAGGCTTTGGGTTGGGCAAGCGGGCGAAACTTCCCGCGTTGGGCGGCTCGTCTTTGTCGTTTTGCCGATCGCCCGCAGCGCCAAAAACAGGAATAAGGAATTCGCAAGTGCTGGAACTTTCGATTGTTTCGATTGCCGGTGAAAGTTCCAGCACTTTCATGGATGAAGCTTCCGGTGGCAATACTTCGGCTGCTGGCTCGTACCAGTCACCCGGACACGGCGCCCACTCAGTCATCGAATCCATAGACACAGTACGCGATTCAGGATTTTCGGTATCCCAGCGAGCGAGCGCCTCACGGAACGCATCGAGGGAGTCAAAATCATCGGGGTCTGGCGGTTCGTCTGCCGATTCCACCTCGAAATCAAGTAGGCTCAGTTGCCCGTCAGCGTCGGCCTGATAGCGCAGGCTCTCCGATTGTGGCGGGGAATATCTAGAAAGAAAAGTGTCGGACAGTGTCGGGAAATTCTCGGTGTACGGCGAGGGTTTCAGCCGTTCCAAAAGTTGATGGGCTATTGAAGTTTGGCGATCGACACCGGGGGAATTTTCGGCCGCAGGGGCGATCGCACTTTGGCTCAATCTTGGCTCACTTTCCAGCCTGCCTCTGTCCCCGGTGCCTCGGTTCGGAGGGCGATCGTCGCTGAAACTTGCTACATACGCGTCAATCTCGGCGGCGTGAGTCTGCTGGAATTCCTCAACGTCGAAACTGACACCGCGGGAAATTTCGGCCGCAAGGGCGATCGGCTCAGCGGCCGGTTTGGGGTAGAGGATGCGGCCGAATTTAGATTCGATCGGCGGCTCCTGGATTTGAGGTTCTTCGGTTGGTCTTTTAATCAAATCCTTTTTCGATTCGATCGGCGGCTCCTGGGCTTGAAGCTCGATCTCGCTAGTGGCATCTTTAGTTTCAGGGAAAAATTGAACGTGAAGCAAAAGCGCATCAAAATCTTCAATAATTGGTGTTTTCCACAGCAATTCTTCTACCCGTCCCAGTCCTCTAGGAACTTTAACTAGCGATCGGGTCTGAACTAAAAAAGTAAGTTGGTGACGAATTTCCAGAACCCAAGAAGCTCGATGTGTTTTGTTACCCAAAAAGACACCTGCACTCGGCCTGGCTGTCAAATCCAAAATTTTCATTCTCAGGTGCTGAAGCTGCTTTAAAGGTTTATCCTCCAAATGCTTTTCGGTGTTCCGACACAATTCGATCAGCTCAAAAAATGTTAGTTCGCCAAATTCGGCAAAATCGATCTCTTCGATCAAGCGGTTCCGAGGACGATCAGCATCGGAAGAAACTTCCAGCAGTTTCAGCAGCGGGGGCTTAACTCCGACAATGGCGTCGATCCAGTTTTGGCGGCAACGTCTGTCGCCTGCTGGAAGAATGTCAAGCTGGTAGCCGATTTCCTTCAATTTCTTAAAAGTCTTTTCCCGTAACTGTTCTAGGGTGTACATAGGTTCACGGTTAGTGGGGGAAAGGGCGGGTCAAGCAGTCCCGCCCGGTTCTTGCAGGGTATGCAGTGCAGTCAAGTCTTACTTAACACTGTGAGTATATGATATAGTCTTACTTATTACATTGTCAACATCTTACTTAAGACTTGTTATTTTTGAGGTGGCGTTTATGATTGAGAGCTATGGCAAGGAAAGCGAAACAGAAGGAATACGGAGAGAAGAAGAGCGGCCGGACTTACGGACTGACACCAACGGCAGCGAAAATGCTGGACGAATTGGCGAGGGAATTGGGAATCAGTGCGTCTCACCTGATCGAGAAGGTGGCGAGGAGGGAATTGGGGCTAGTGACGCCCTTGGGGGAATCCTTGACCAACTGATCGACGATGCACAAAAGCAGTTGGTCAAGAGTTTGGAGTGCATCGTTTGGTATCAATCGGAAGCGAAGGAGTGCGAGCAGAAGCTAAACAATCTAATCAAGCTAAAAGAGTTGCAGGCACGGCAGAAAGAAGAGCAGCAGCAGTTAGAACCTATTAGCCATCAAGAGGAATCAAATCCTGAATAGCGCAAAAGCCAGCACCCCCTGAGGGATGCTGGCTTTTGCGCTACTAATGACCAACAACTAATAACTGATAACCAAAGAGCGATCGCACTTATGAACAAAAAGGAACTCGTAGAAGCTGTTGCCGACAGAGCCGACACCACACAGAAACAAGCTAACGCTGTATTAAACGCACTCTTAGACGTAATCATAGAAGCCCTTGCCAGTGGCGACAAAGTAACCCTAGTAGGATTTGGCACTTTCGAGAGCCGCGATCGTAAAGCCCGTCAAGGCCGCAACCCCAAAACAGGCGAACCTATACAAATTGCTGCTGGT
>NZ_JAHREU010000039.1:65188-71595 GCF_020883145.1 Microcoleus sp. CAWBG27 | reverse complement strand
TGCATTGGACACAAATGTGATTTTGTTTTCCTTTCTTCTTGCCGTTTTTACGGATATGGGTTGATTTACATTCAGGGCATTGCATAAATTATTCCTCCTATTCATACTCTAACTCAGCAACGCCAATGATATATAGCCTTTCTCAAAAAGATGAGGTACGTCTGAGAGCTGGTATAACCGCTTAGACGTATAGGGCTCGCATCCCAACAACATACCTCATCTTTCTGATAACCGCTATAAGTCATAAAAAAGATCGCTTTTCTGCTGTGATCCCAAAAAAGCGATCGAGAGCCTGCTACGTGCAAGCCACAAAAGCAATTTGCTGCTAAAAAAACCAGCTTGCTTGACTTAAATATCTTGTTCGCTCAATTCGCGAATCATATAATCAAAAGGCTGTTCTAGAAAAGGCCCGACAGACAAGCCGGCAGATTCAACCTGAGCCTTAACCATCTCCTTCATAATGCTAATCCCCATCACCGTCGGGCCGATGGGAACGCTCAGAGAATTGTAAGTTTCCCGCAAACCTTGGAGCACGCGCTCGTCCAGCACATCGGTACTTCCAGCCACCAAGGCGTAGGTAGCGTAGCGCAAGTAGTAGTCCATATCTCGCAGACAAGCCGCGTAGCGACGAGTTGTGTAGGCATTACCACCGGGACGAATCAGTTCGGGCTGTTCTGCAAATAGCTGAATACCAGCTTGCTTGACAATAGCCGCAGCATTGCTGTTAATCGCTGCTGCTGCTTGTACCCGTGCTGTGCCAGTTGCAAAATAAGATTTCAACCGATCGATACCATCTCGGTCTAAATACCTACCAGCAACATCATAATTTTCAATCAGACTCGTCACGGCATCGCGCATAAGTTTCTCTCCCAAAAATCTTTATCAATACTTTGCTATCTGAGATAGACCGCCTATTGTAGACTACTACAAATCGGCCTTTGATTAAGATTTGAGATAGGATTTGCACACAGGGTAGTCCCTCCCCGGCAAATGACCGCCAAGTTCAGCCGTTTGCCTGATATCAACAGCCGAAACACAGACAAGGCAATCATCACAAATTGTCCTGCTCCACTGGGCCCACTTTAATATTTTGTATCTATTGTTACAAAACTGTGGGTACTCAAGGCATACGATCGCGCAAACAGTCTGAAATTTGCCGTTAGCGAAGCCCGCCCCTACGGGGGCTACGCCAACGAAGAGGATCGCCCGCAACAAAACCAATATCAGGAGTAAGTCATGTTCCAGACACCCCAAGAAGCCCTAAACTACATAAAAGAAAATAAGATCCAGATCGTCGATCTGAAATTCATCGATATGCCGGGGATCTGGCAACACCTTTCCCTGTACCACGACCAAATCGACGAAACCGCCTTCACCGACGGCGTACCCTTCGACGGTTCCAGCATTCGGGGCTGGAAAGCCATCAACGAATCAGACATGACAATGGTCATCGATCCTACCACCGCGTGGATGGATCCGTTCATGGCAGAACCCACCATCAGCTTCATTTGCAGCATCAAGGAACCCCGCACCGGCCAACCGTACAGCCGCTGTCCCCGCACCATTGCCCAAAAAGCGATAGACTACCTGCTGACCACCGGTCTCGGCGATACAGCATTCTTCGGCCCAGAAGCAGAATTCTTCATTTTTGACGACGTTCGCTTCGACCAAACGCAAAATTCCGGGTATTATTACGTAGATTCCGTCGAAGGTCGCTGGAATTCCGGCAAAGAAGAAGCAGGCGGCAACCTCGGCTACAAACCGCGTTACAAAGAAGGTTATTTCCCAGTAGCACCAACCGATACCTCTCAAGACATGAGAACGGAAATGCTGCTGACAATGGCAAAATGCGGCGTACCAATCGAAAAGCACCACCACGAAGTAGCCACCGGCGGGCAGTGCGAACTCGGTTTCCGCTTTGCGACATTAGTCCAAGCCGCTGACTACTTGCTGACATACAAATACGTCATCAAAAACGTCGGCAAAAAATACGGCAAAACCATCACCTTCATGCCCAAACCGCTGTTTAACGACAACGGTTCCGGGATGCACGTTCACCAGTCGATTTGGAAAGATGGCCAACCGCTATTTGCAGGCGATCAATATGCAGGTTTCAGTCAAATGGGACTGCATTACATCGGCGGTATTCTGAAGCACGCCCCGGCACTTTTGGCAATCACCAACCCGACGACCAACTCCTACAAGCGGTTGGTTCCCGGTTTTGAAGCGCCTGTAAACTTAGCTTATTCTCAAGGAAATCGATCGGCATCAGTGCGAATTCCCCTTTCCGGGAACAACCCGAAAGCCAAGCGCTTAGAATTCCGCTGCCCCGATGCCACATCCAACCCCTATTTAGCCTTTGCAGCCATGCTGTGTGCAGGCTTAGACGGCATCAAAAATCAAATCGATCCGGGCGAACCTTTGGACGTAGATATCTACGATTTGTCTCCCGAAGAATTAGCCAAAGTTCCTTCTACTCCGGGTTCCTTGGAAGGCGCGTTAGAAGCTTTAGAAAAAGACCACGCTTTCTTAACAGAAACAGGCGTCTTTACCGAAGACTTCATCCAAACCTGGATTTCTTACAAACTCGACAACGAAGTCAACCCGATGCGGTTACGTCCTCACCCTTACGAGTTTGCTTTGTACTACGATTGTTAAAAACTTAAGAATCAAAAATGGAAATTATGCCATTTTTAATGCTTAGTTAAAAAGAACGCCGCCCTACAAAGCGGCGTTTTTTTATAGTTTAGAACTTCTGGATCAGCGCCCAGACTTTGCCTTTTTGTTAGCGTGCATCTGGTATGAATGAAAATATACTCGTAGGGGCGAAGCATTTCGGCAGTAAATCTGTAATTTCCACTGATAAATTATGTGCCGAAATGCTTCGCCCTTGCCTTGCGCCAGATGCACCCTTTTGTTAACATAAAAATTATAGCCTTTGTCAAAAAGATTAGGTATAACTGACAGCTTACATAACCAATGAAGCCAAGAGGGCCCAAGCCCAACAACGTCCGCGAATCTTTATGAGAACCGCTATAGATGTGTTCAACAATCAACAATTAACAGTCAACAGTCAACATCACCAGACGCTGCAACCGGAATTGTATTAGATGCAAACTAGATCGAGTACGTACTGAATCGGGACTTTGGGAGGCGTAAAGTATAGAAGTTGCCGAACAGGCACAACGCGAGGTCGATCGACGGCTAGCAATTTGTTACCCTAAAAGTAGAATCATCCCTCCCTCAAACTGCATCCCATGAACAACGCCTCTCCCCTGATTCAAACTGTGACTCCAGAACGCTGGGCCGGGTTTAGCATGGACTTCATAGGGGCGGGTTGCACAGGTTTGTTGGTCAAAAACGGCCGCGCCGTGCGTACCCTGAAATCCGGGCGCCATTTCAGCTTCGCCCTTCCCCTGCTGGAACAGTGTCAAATTGTCCTCGTAGATACCAAACTTCGCAACTTGGACGTGCAGTCCCACGGAGATTTTTTGTCTAAGGATAGATTTTTAATTGATGCGACTTTGACGGTTATTTATCAAGTTATAGATCCGAAACGGGTAGCTTTGGAATTGTCCGATCCGATCGCAGCTTTGGCAAGTGCAGTTAAGGATTGTATGGGATTGGCGATCGGGCAATTTTCCTTACAACAGCTTATCACCCAAGGTCGGCTGTTGCTGCGCCAAAATTTGCTCGATCGCGTCCAAGACTTTTATCCCCTAGGTTTTAATTTAGAAGACGTGCGAATTGGCGATGTCAGCTTTCCCGAAACCAACGGAGTGATCCGCCAAGTTGAGGGAATGAGTGCGCGACAGGAAGCAGAAAATTCGGCCGCCCTGCAAATGAGAATTGCTGAAGCTGGCCGCCCGATCGTTCCTCAAGCTCCCGTCCAGCAGTTAAACTTAATTTCGGGTCATTCTCCTGCGAGTCTTCCAGCTTCTGAAACAGCAGCAGGATTCGATCGCGATTTGCAACAACTCAGCGAACAACTCGCTCAAAATAGTCTCCCACCCGCGAGAAATTCACCTTCACTTGCACCGACTGTACTCGCCAGCAGCGATCGCAAAAATACTGCATATTTAATCTACAAGTTTTCTGGACAGGCGATCGGTTTAACGGCCAATCCTTTTACAATTGGACGCGAACCGACTAACAGTTTAGTGTTGCAAGATCCGCAAAGTTCCCGCTACCACGCCCAAATCCGCCGCGCCACTGACGAAGTTGGCAAACAGCGATATCAACTTGTCGATAGCGGCAGTTCCAACGGCACTTTTGTCGGAGGGCAGAGGCTGGCTGCTAACGAACCTTTTTGGTTGGCAAATGGTTGCGAAATTGCGATCGGCGACCAAAAATGGGTGTTTCAAGACGGATGAAAACTACCCTTTTTTCGATCGAACTTAACGCCCTGTCCAAACTCGGACTACGGGTATTTTGTGATACTAATTTTATTTATTTGTACTTATGCTGAATGTAGGGCGATGGGTGAGAATAGTAGCTGTCAAAATCGGATTGTCAAACTTATACTGAGATTAGTATCAGTGTGAAACCCAGTGAATGCAAGGATTGTAGAAAATAGGTAACAGAATGAATGTGTATTTTGACTGAGTTTTGACCCGAAAAAAGTCAGTAATTCGGGCGATCGACCGCATCCTAACTATCAAAAAAACTAGGTGTCAACTTATACCAAAAAACTGTTCCTTAATGAACAGTTTTGTTTGTTGAAATAGGGCTGCCCTAGCCCAAGATATTTTGAATTGCGACGATCGAAATATTAGCAATCAACCCCAATACAGTTGACTTAAGAAAAATCTGACTTGCCCAAAATGGCTATATTGCCAGAAAATCGTCAGATGAAATTCATCAAAAGCATTAAGTAAACCGTATTGAAATATAATCCACTCCATCAAGAGAAGACTTTTGAACCACAGAGGGCGCTAAGAGCGCAGAGGGAAGAGTATTGCGAGGGTTTTGGAAAAAAACCTTTTATCCCTCCCCTCTCTGTGTTCTCTGTGTTCTCTGCGGTAAAATCTTCTTAATATCTACTTCACCTCTTTATAATCCAAAAATCGTCAGATGAAATTCATCAAAAGCGTTAAGTAAACCGTATTGCAATCAACCCGATCGCCCAGATCCCAAAACAAAAATAGCAGGTGTTGTTTTATACCCAAAAAAGGTTCTTGTACGAACATTTTGATTGTTAAAAATATGAGGAGGAAATCAGACTAATTTAAGATTGAGGGAGGCCAATAAATTGAACTGATAAATTGTGTGCAAGTCACGATCGCGTAAAAGTACAAAATTTAGGCAAAATCTGTAGTTGTCTATATTTTAGCCGTAGATTGCATCGCCCGGGCGATCGAACCGAACAAATCCAAATACCTGAGCTTAGAGCGAACCGAGCCGGACTTAAAGTCTTTGGACAAAAACAAGCACTTGCAAAAGTTAGTAGGAAAAAGGTTTTGAATCCGAGTTTAAATCACCGAAAATATTGGGTCTGAAACCTCCCCGTTTAGGGGGAAATCAAATAAAATGATTCATTGCTCCAATCCTCTTCTATCGACGGCTATGGGTAGCTGTCAACAGTCAACTAAGAGGGCAGGCCCGCACCATCCACTGCCCCTACAACTGATGAACCCACATCCCCCGTACCCAATTCCAAATGTCTCTGAGTAGAATTCTCTTCCCAACCCTAGGGGGGATATCTCCACAAGCATTTCGAGCGAGAATTTGTCAAGATTGAAAATATAACGAGAGGACAACCCCATGAGCTTTTCTATACAATCTGTTTACAACTGGTACCGCGAGACGCTCCGCAACCCCAAGTACCGCTGGTGGATTATTCTGGGAACACTGGCATATCTGGTAAGCCCGATCGACATTGCGCCGGATTTCCTCCCCGTAGTCGGACAAATTGACGATGTGGCGATCGCAGTATTGCTGATTTCGGAAGTGTCCCAAATGGCGATCGACTATTTTAAATCCCGCCAAACACAGACAGCCTCAGCATCAGAACCAACCGACACCTATGCAGAAGGGACACCCCGCACCGTAGATGTAGAAGCATCCTCTGTACAATAGTTGCCGAAAATAACTGAATACTTTACACCTTTTCGAGAGTGAGTGGGAGCAGAAAACATCGGCTCCCTTTTGCATGGGCGCTGGTAAACTCATGGGTGGGCGATCGAACAGGTTCGTAATGAGGACTTCAGTCCTTTCCAGGTTCGTTTCCAGGTTCGTAGTGAGGACTTCAGTCCTTTCCAGGTTCTTCGTTTCCAGGTTCGTAGTGAGGACTTCAGTCCTTTCCAGGTTCTTCGTTTCCAGGTTCGTAGTGAGGACTTCAGTCCTTTCCAGGTTATTCGTTTCCAAGTTCGTAGTGAGGACTTCAGTCCTTTCCAGGTTCTTCGTTT